>JBDHSR010000189.1:0-6760 GCA_039808305.1 Gemmobacter sp.
GCCGCATGGGACGGGCAGGTGACGAGGTGGTCGTTCACCATCCCCGTCGCCTGCATGAAGGCATAGGTGATGGTCGGGCCGCAGAACTTGAAGCCCTCGGCCTTCAGCGCCTTCGACAGCGCCCGCGATTCGGCGCTTTCCACCCGCGCCTCGGCCAGCGAGCGCAGGTTGCCCTGGATCGGCTCGCCGCCCACGAAATTCCACAGGAAGGGCGCGAACCCCTCGCGCTCCTCTATGCGCAGCCAGGCCCGCGCCCCGGCGAGGGTGCCCTCGATTTTGCCGCGATGGCGCACGATGCCGGGATCGGCCAGCAGGCGCGCCACCTCGGCCTCGCCCCAGCCCGCGAGGGTCTCGGGCCGGAACCCGGCGAAGGCGGCGCGGAAGCTCTCGCGCTTGCGCAGGATGGTGATCCAGCTCAGCCCGGCCTGGAACCCTTCGAGGATCAGCATCTCGAACAGCCGGCGCGGATCGCGCTCCGGCACGCCCCATTCCTCGTCGTGATAGGCGATGTAGAGCGGGTCCGTCCCGCACCAGCCGCATCTTTCGCCCATGGCGATACCTTTCCCGAAAATTGGAACTAAATGTGAACCTTTACCCGGTCTTTACCTTTGCGGCGGCATTCTGTCGAGGCTGGACGATGGGGGGAGGCAGATGGCGGCACAACAGGGGGAACGCGGCGACCCGCTCAGCCTCGTGCTGGCGGAGCGCGAACGGCAGACCATGGCGATGGTCGAGGCAGCGCTGGCGGCGGGGCGGGTGCGGCTCGCCTTCCAGCCGGTGGTGATCGCGGCCGATACCACGCGCGTCGCCTTCCACGAAGGGCTGATCCGCGTGCTGGACGAGGCGGGGCGCATCATCCCGGCCCGCGATTTCATGGGCGCGATCGAGGATAACGACATCGGCCGCCGGATCGACTGCGCGGCGCTGGAGCTCGGCCTCAGGACGCTGGCGCGCCATAGCGACATAAGGCTGGCGATCAACATGTCGGCGCGTTCCATCGGCTATCCGCGCTGGATGCGGGTGCTGAAGAAGGGGCTGCAAGCCTCGCCCACCATCGGCGAGCGGCTGATCCTGGAAATCACCGAAAGCTCGGCCATCCTGGTGCCCGAGATCGTCACCGCCTTCATGGACGACCTGCAACGCGAGGGGATCGGCTTCGCGCTCGACGATTTCGGCTCGGGCTATTCCGCGCTGCGCTACCTGAAGGAGTTTTTCTTCGACATCATCAAGATAGACGGCCAGTTCATCCGCAATATCCATGACGACCCCGACAATCAGGCGCTGACCCGGGCCTTGCTGGCGCTGGCCCGGCAGTTCGAGATGTTCACCATCGCGGAAGCGGTCGAGACGCTGGAAGAGGCGCGCTTCCTGCAATCGCTGGGCGTGGATTGCATGCAGGGCTACCTGTTCGGCGCGCCGACCCTGCACCCGGCCTTCATGCCGGCCCCGACGCGGCGCCGGGCATGACCCGGCGCGGATTTGACGGCGATCTTGCCGCAGAGGGCGCAATTTTCTTGCTCATCGCCGCATTCTTGCTTACCCCAAGTTGCAGGGCGGCCGGGGCGCACCCCGGCCGCGGCAGGCAAGGGAGAGATCCAGTTCCATGACCAATGTCGTTATCGTTTCCGCCGGACGCACCGCCGTGGGCAGCTTCAGCGGCGCTTTCGCCAATACGCCGGCGCATGAGCTCGGCGCGGCGGTGATCGAGGCCGTGGTGGCCCGCGCCGGGATCGACAAGGCCGAAGTGTCGGAAACCATTCTCGGCCAGGTGCTCGGCGCCGGCCAGGGCCAGAACCCGGCGCGCCAGGCGGCGATTCTCGCCGGTCTCGCCAAGGAATCCTCGGCCTGGGGCATCAACCAGGTCTGCGGCTCGGGCCTGCGCGCGGTGGCGCTGGGCGCGCAGCATGTGCAGCTGGGCGACGCCGCTATCGTGATCGCCGGCGGGCAGGAGAACATGTCGCTTTCGCCCCATGTCGCGCATCTGCGCAGCGGGCAGAAGATGGGCGACATGAAGTTCATCGATTCGATGATCAAGGACGGGCTGTGGGACGCCTTCAACGGCTATCACATGGGCCAGACCGCCGAGAACGTGGCGAACCAGTGGCAGATCAGCCGCGACCAGCAGGACGAATTCGCGCTGGCCTCGCAGAACAAGGCCGAGGCGGCGCAGAAGGCCGGCAAGTTCAAGGACGAGATCATCCCCTTCGTCATCAAGGGCCGCAAGGGCGACGTGACCGTCGATGCCGACGAATATATCCGCCATGGCGCCACCATCGAGGCGATGCAGAAGCTGAAGCCGGCCTTCGTGAAGGACGGCTCGGTCACCGCGGCCAATGCCTCGGGCATCAATGACGGCGCGGCGGCGGTGATGCTGATGACCGAGGAGGAGGCCGCGAAGCGCGGGCTGAAGCCGCTGGCGCGCATCGCCTCCTACGCGACGGCGGGGCTCGATCCGGCGATCATGGGCGTCGGTCCGATCCATGCCAGCCGCAAGGCGCTGGAGAAGGCGGGCTGGAAGGTCGGCGATCTCGATCTGGTCGAGGCGAACGAGGCCTTCGCGGCGCAGGCTTGCGCGGTGAACAAGGATATGGGCTGGGACCCGTCGATCGTCAACGTGAACGGCGGCGCCATCGCCATCGGCCACCCGATCGGCGCCTCGGGCTGCCGCATCCTGAACACGCTGCTGTTCGAGATGAACCGCTCCGGCGCGAAGAAGGGCCTCGCCACGCTCTGCATCGGCGGCGGCATGGGCGTGGCCATGTGCCTCGAACGCGCCTGATCCTGCGGAAACCGGAGGAGGGGATGCGCGGCGCGCCCGCGCATCCCCTTTTGTTTTGCCATGTTTGCGCAATATTGCTGCAACCGCAAAAAATACTACGCAATATTGTTGCGGTGTCCTGCGGTATTCGATAGCAAGATTCCAAAGGCTTGCTACTTGAGGAGGAATCATGTCGAAAGTTGCATTGGTCACCGGCGGCTCCCGTGGGATCGGCGCGGCGATCTCCATCGCGCTGAAGAATGCCGGCTATACCGTCGCCGCCAATTATGCCGGCAATGACGAGGCCGCCGCGGCCTTCACCAAGGAAACCGGGATCAAGACCTATAAATGGTCGGTGGCCGATTACGACGCCTGCAAGGCAGGCATCGCCCAGGTCGAGGCCGATCTCGGCCCGGTCGCGGTGCTGGTGAACAATGCCGGGATCACCCGCGACTCCATGTTCCACAAGATGACGCCGCAGCAGTGGAAAGAGGTGATCGACACCAACCTCACCGGCCTGTTCAACATGACCCATCCGCTGTGGAGCGGGATGCGCGACCGCAAGTTCGGCCGGATCGTCAACATCTCCTCGATCAACGGGCAGAAGGGGCAGGCGGGGCAAGCCAACTATTCCGCCGCGAAATCGGGCGATCTGGGCTTCACCAAGGCGCTGGCGCAGGAAGGCGCGCGGGCCGGCATCACCGTCAACGCGATCTGCCCGGGCTATATCGGCACCGAGATGGTGCGCGCCATCGATGAAAAAGTGCTGAACGAGCGCATCATCCCGCAGATCCCGGTCGGCCGTCTGGGTGAGCCGGAAGAGATCGCGCGTTGCGTGGTCTTCCTCGCCTCGGACGATGCCGGCTTTATCACCGGCTCGACCATCAGCGCCAATGGCGGGCAGTTCTTCGTCTGATCCCGTGCAGGATCCGGAAAGGCCCGCTCCGGCGGGCCTTTTCCTTTGCGGCGGGGCGGGATAGAGGGCGAAGCGGCAAGGGTCCGATGGATTTTTGCGGATTTCCTTGAAGAGATTGGCGGAGCTCCCATGTCACGCGGCAAGGCCACATTGATCGGTTTCAGCGCCATCCTGCTCTGGGCGTTGCTGGCGCTGTTCACCATCGGCTCGGCCCCGGTGCCGCCCTTCCTGCTCAACGCGATCTGCTTCGCCATCGGCGGCGCGATCGGGCTGGGCTGGACGCTGGCGAGCGGTCAGGCGGCGGCGCTGCGGGCGGTGCCGCTGAAGGTCTATGCCTTCGGGACGCTCGGCCTTTTCGGCTATCACGCGCTTTACTTCACCGCCTTCCGGCTGGCGCCGAGCGCCGAGACCGGGCTGATCGCCTATCTCTGGCCGCTGTTCATCGTGCTGCTCTCCGGCCTTTTGCCGGGCGAGCGGCTGAGCCTCGCGCATGTCGCGGGGGCGTTGGTGGCCTTTGCCGGGGCGGCGCTGATCGTGCTGGGGCGGCAGGGCGGCGAGATGAACGGGCTGGGGCTGGGGCTCGCCTTCCTCTGCGCGGTGACCTGGGCCGTCTATTCGGTGGCCTCGCGCTTTCTGGGCCGGGTGCCGACGGTGGCGGTGACGGTCTATTGCCTCGCCACGGCGGTGCTGTCGCTGCTCACCCATCTGGCGACCGAAACAACGCTCTGGCCCGAGACCGCGCTCGGCTGGGCCTCGGTGCTGGGGCTCGGCCTCGGGCCGGTGGGGCTGGCGTTCTTCACCTGGGACATCGGCATGAAAAAAGGCGACATCCAGGTGCTGGGCGTCGCCTCCTATGCCGCGCCGCTCCTCTCCACGCTGGCGCTGGTGATTGCCGGGATCGCGGCCCCATCGCTGACCCTGCTTGTCGCGGCGATCCTGATCGCCGGGGGGGCGGCGCTGGCCACGCTGGCCAGCGCGAAACGGACTCAGGCGTGAGAGAGCCGCTCGATCTCTTCCTTGATCTTCAGCTTCTGCTTTTTCAGGTTGGCGATTTCGAGATCATCGCTGCCGGGCGCACGTTGCGCTTTCTCGACCATTTCGGAGAGGTGTTCGTGCTTCTTTTTCAGCTCGGCGATATGGGAAGCGACAGTCATCCAAACCTCCTGTGACGTGTTCGACAGGTTGATTGCAGCACGGATTTCGTCGCCTGTCATCTAAATGTCGCCGCCGCGGCGCAGCATTTGTCGCGCATTCAGCCGAACTGCGCCGAAAGGTCGCCCCCCATGCGCAAAACCCCGTTCGCGGCCTCGGTATAGCTCTCGCGGTCGCCGTCATGTGAAGCGCCGTGATGCAGGATGAAGGGGGCGAGCAGGCGGAACGGCGCGCGGCCGCCCTTGCGCGCGCGCAGAATCACCCGTTTCGCGGCGCGCCCCTCGCGGGCGGCGAGCGGCAGGACGGCGGCAGAGCCGAGCTTGCCGAGCGCGGAGAGCAGATCGGGCAGCGCATCCGCCCCGGCGATCAGCGTGAGCCAGCCGCCCGGCCGCAACCGCCGCGCCGCCGCCTCGACCCAGAGGCCGAGCGGCACGGCCTCGGCCTGCATGGCGGTGGCGCGGGCGGCGAGGGGCGAGGGGGTGCCGCCGGCCGGGTAATAGGGCGGGTTGCAGATCACCTGGTCGAAATCGCGGCGCAGGGCCACGGGCATCTGCCGCAGGTCGCCCTCCGCCACCTCCAGCGCGATGCCGTTGCGGGCGGCGTTGCGGCGGGCGAGCTCGGCATAATCCGGTTGCAACTCCAGCCCGGCCAGCCGCAGCTCCGGCACCCGCGCGGCGAGACAGAGCGCCGCTGCGCCTGCGCCGCAGCCGAGATCGAGCACGCTTTCCCCCGGCCGCGCCGGGCAGGCGGCGGCCAGCAGCACCGGGTCCGTCGCCGCGCGATAGCCGCGCGCGGGCTGCCAGAGCCGGAGCCGGCCGCACAGGAACCTGTCATCGGTCAGATCCCCGGTCACGCCCCCACCCCGTTGTCGCGCAGCACCGCCTGCGCCACGAAGAAATCGCGCTCCGCCACCATCAGGCGCTGGGGCAATATGCCTATGCTGCCGTCGAGGATGCTCATGTGGACGTCCAGCGGAAACACCGCTATACCCTCGCCCTCAAGAAGGGCCGTGGCGAAGGCGATGACGGTCGGGTCGGTGGTGCGCAGAAGTTCCTTCATGCCGCCAGAGATAAACCGCTGGTCCCGATTGTCGAGAAGAAGAACGAGGGGATGATGGGTTTGGACGAGGCCGCGCAGAAACCGCATGACCGTCTGGCCGCCTGGCTCGAGGCCGATATGGAGGCGGTGAACCGGATGATCCGCGCGCGGATGGCCTCGGAACACGCGCCGCGCATCCCGGAGGTCACCGCGCATCTGGTCGAGGCCGGGGGCAAGCGGCTGCGCCCGCTGCTGACGCTCGCCGCCGCGCGGCTCTGCGGCTATGACGGGCCCTATCACATCCATCTCGCGGCGACGGTGGAGTTCATCCATACCGCGACGCTTCTGCATGACGACGTGGTGGACGAAAGCACCCAGCGGCGCGGCCGGCCGACGGCCAATCTGCTGTGGGACAACAAGTCCTCGGTGCTGGTGGGGGATTACCTCTTCGCCCGCAGCTTCCAGTTGATGACCGAGACCGGCTCGATGCGGGTGATGGAGATCCTGTCCAACGCCTCGGCCACCATCGCCGAGGGCGAGGTGCTGCAACTGACCGCGGCGCAGGATCTGGCGACGACCGAGGCGATCTACCTGCAGGTGGTGCGCGGCAAGACCGCAGCACTCTTCTCGGCCGCGACCGAGGTGGGCGGCGTGATCGCCGCGGCGGCGGCGGCGCAGGTGGCGGCGCTTTTCACCTATGGCGACGCGCTGGGGATCGCCTTCCAGATCGCCGACGACCTGCTGGACTATGGCGGCACCACGGCGGCGATCGGCAAGAATACCGGCGACGATTTCCGCGAGCGGAAGCTGACGCTGCCGGTCATCAAGGCGGTGGCGCGGGCCGATGCCGATGAGCGGGCGTTCTGGGAACGCACCATCGCGCGGGGCCGTCAGGA
>JBDHSR010000190.1:0-6728 GCA_039808305.1 Gemmobacter sp.
GGCGTCTCGCGCGCGCCGTTCAGGCGGCTGGCGGCGGTCTTGTAAAGCGTCTCGATGGTCAGCGTCGACTTGCCGCCACCCGAGACGCCGGTGACGCAGACGAATTTCCCCAGCGGGAAATCGACCGAGACATCATGCAGGTTGTTCCCAGAAGCCCCGATGACGGAAAGCTTTTTCCCGCTGCCCTTGCGCCGGGTCTTCGGCACCGCGATCTCGCGCTTGCCGGAAAGATATTGCCCGGTCAGGCTGGCCGGGTCCTGCGCGATGGCCTCGGGCGTGCCATGCGCCACCACCCGCCCGCCATGCACCCCGGCGCCGGGACCGATGTCGAAGACGTAATCCGCCTCGCGGATCGCATCCTCGTCATGTTCCACCACCAGCACCGTATTGCCCTGGTCGCGCAGCCCCTTCAGCGTGGCGATCAACCGGTCGTTGTCGCGCTGGTGCAGCCCGATGCTCGGCTCGTCCAGCACATAAAGCACGCCGGTCAGCCCCGAGCCGATCTGGCTCGCCAGCCGGATACGCTGCGCCTCGCCGCCCGACAAGGTGCCCGCATTGCGCGAAAGCGTCAGATAGTCCAGCCCGACATTCACAAGGAATCCAAGACGTTCGCGGATTTCCTTCAGGATCGGCCGCGCGATCTCGTTCTTCTGCGCGGTCAGCGCCGAGGGCACCGCTTCCATCACCGCCAGCGCCTCGCGGATCGACAGCTTCACCACCTCGCCGATATGGCGCCCGCCGATCTTCACCGCCAGCGCCTCGGGCTTCAGGCGATAGCCGCCGCAGGCATGGCAGGGCCGGTTGTTCTGATAGCGCTCCATCTCCTCGCGCGACCAGGCGCTGTCGGTCTCGCGGTAGCGGCGTTCCATATTGGGGATGACGCCCTCGAAGACCCGGCTGATCTGGTAGATCCGCCCGCCCTCGTCATAGCGGAACTGGATCTCCTCCGCGCCCGAGCCGCGCAGGAAGACCTCGCGCACCTTTTCCGGCAGGTCCTTCCATTTGGTCTTCTTGTCGAAGCCGTAATGTTTCGCCATGGCGTCGATGGTTTGCAGGAAATAGGGGCTTTTCGATTTCGACCAGGGCGCGATGGCGCCCTGCGCCAGCGTCAGGCCATGGTCCGGCACCACCAGCCGCTCGTCGAAGAACAGCTCCGATCCCAGCCCGTCACAGACCGGGCAGGCGCCGAGCGGCGCGTTGAAGGAAAACAGCCGCGGCTCGATCTCCGGGATGGTGAAGCCGGAGACCGGACAGGCGAAATTCTCGGAATAGGTGATGCGCTCCGCCTCGCCCTCGGCCGGCGCCGTCTCGATCACCGCGATGCCGCTCGCCAGATCCAGCGCGGTGCGGAAACTGTCGGCCAGCCGCGTGGCGATGTCGCCGCGCACCACGATACGGTCCACCACCACGTCGATGTCGTGGCGGAACTTCTTGTCGAGCGTGGGCGGATCTTCCAGCTCGTGGAACTGCCCGTCCACCTTCACCCGCTGGAAGCCCTGCTTGCGCAGCTCCAGGAATTCCTTGCGGTATTCGCCCTTGCGGTCGCGCACGATGGGGGCCAGCAGATAGGCCCGCGTGCCCTCCGGCATGGCGAGCACCGCATCCACCATGTCCTGCACCTGCATGGCGGTGATCGGCAGGCCGGTCGCCGGGCTGTAGGGGGTGCCGACGCGGGCGAAGAGCAGCCGCAGGTAATCGTAGATCTCGGTCACCGTGCCGACGGTCGAGCGCGGGTTCTTCGAGGTGGTCTTCTGCTCGATGGAGATCGCCGGCGACAGGCCCGAGATATGATCCACATCGGGCTTGCCCGCCATGTCGAGGAACTGCCGCGCATAGGCCGACAGGCTCTCGACATAGCGCCGCTGGCCCTCGGCATAGATCGTGTCGAAGGCGAGGCTCGACTTGCCCGACCCCGACAGCCCGGTGATCACCACCAGCCGGTCGCGCGGGATGTCCAGATCCACGCCCTTCAGATTGTGCTCGCGCGCGCCGCGCACCTCGATGAACTTCTGTTCCGCCATGACCATACCCGGCTCGTTACCGGCCCAGATTTAGGCGATCCTCAGCGAGTCTCCAACCGGAAAACATGAACATTGAGTGAACGGAAGCACGATTCCCCGCGGAGGTCGCCGGCCACCCGCGCCTTTCCCCTTTGCAAGGCAATCAAATTCAATTATCGGAATATAAAATCATCCGAGGTGCCCCATGTTCAGATTCCTCCGCCCCTCCGGCCCGCGCCCGCAATCCATCGCCCCGGCCGAGGCCGTCGCCCGCGCCAAGGCCGGCACGCTGCGCCTGATCGACGTGCGCGAGACCGGCGAGCTGAAATCCACCGGCAAGGCGAAAGGCGCGCTGCATATCCCGCTCGCCACGGTCCAGGCCCGGCTGAACCCGCAGGCCGGCCTGCCCGACGGCATCGCCACCGACACGCCGCTCTGCCTCTACTGCGCCGCCGGCGGCCGCTCCGCCTCCGCCGCCGAGGCGCTGCTGCGGCTCGGCTTCACCGAGGTCTACAATCTCGGCGGCCTCGGCCATTGGCAGGCCGGCGGCGGCGAGATCGAGAGGATCTGACCGCCCCGGCCGCCGGCCCGCTCCCGCCGCGCCGGAGGAATCCGCCGCCCCCTCGCGCCTCGCCCCTGATTTCATTCTGGCCCAAATATCCACGGGGGGCTTCCCGCAGGGAAGCATTGGGGGCAGTCAGCCCCCACCGCCCCCTCGGGGCCGGGCGCCACGGCAGGGGCTCAGCCCGGCAGCCCGTCCGCCAGCGGATGCGCGGTGCGGATCACCCTTTCGCAGAAACCGGCAAGCTGCTTGCGGTCGGCGAAGCCGTCGACCGGCACCGGCGGATGGAAGATCACCTCGATGCCGCCCTGCCGCGGCGTGGCGAGGACGCCGAGCAGATGGCCCGCGAAGCTCATGTCGCCCCACCAGCCGTAACAGCGCGGGTCGCGGCCCGGTGGCGCGCGATAGACCACGGTCACCGGCTGGATGAACATCACCCGGTCGAGCCCGTGGGTGTAGAACGCCTGGAACAGCGGCGTCTTGAACGGCAGAACCCGGATCGTGTCGGTCGAGGTGCCCTCGGGGAAGAACAGCAGGCGGTGGCCGGCGCGCAGCCGCGCCTCCATCATCTCCTGCTGGCGCTTGGCCTCGGTGCCCTTGCGGGCGATGAACAGCGTGCCGGTCACCCGGGCGAGGATGCCGATGGCCGGCCAGCGCGCCACCTCGTCCTTCGAGACGAAATACACCCGGTCCGCCGCGTTCAGCGAGAAGATGTCGAGCCAGCCGGCGTGATTGGCGACGATCGCGCCGCGCTCGCGCATCGGCCTGCCCCGGCGGCGGTAGGAGAAGCCCATGATGAAGAGGCCGGCGCGGCAGACGAACTGGCTGATCCAGGGCGTGACCGGGCGGTTCAGGCCGCAGAGCGGGCGCTCGACCAGCCGCAGCAGCAGCAGGACCACCAGGCCGGCATAGGTCACCAGCGCCAGCGCGAGACCGCGCGCGGCCGCGACCGCCCAGCCCAGCGGGCCGATGCGCGGCGGTCGCAGCCGGGCCTGCTGCCAGTCGCTCATTCCGCCTCTCCGTGGCGGCGGACGTAGAAATCGCGGTGGCGGGCCGACATGTTGGCGGTGTCCATCACCAGCAGCACGTCGATGGTGTTGAAGGCGGTGTCGACCCAGGCGCCGTCGCCCACGAAACCGCCGAGCCGCAGATAGGCCTTGATCAGCGCCGGCGTCATCCGCATCGCCGCGCGCCGGTCCACGGCGCGGGCCGGGTCGGCATCCATCTCCACCCGCTCGGGCGGGCGGGCGATGGCGCGCAGCTCCGGCGGCGCGAGGTGGTTGCGGTGGAGATAGGCCAGCGGCGCGGCGATCTGCGCCGGATCGGTGCCGGGAAAGCTCGCCGTGCCGAACATCAGCTCGATCCCGCGCGCCAGCACATAATCGGCCAGCCCGTTCCACAGCAGCATCATCGCCGGCCCGCCCCGGCACTCGCGATGGACGCAGGAGCGGCCCAGTTCCAGCAGCCGCCGCCCGCTGGCGCGCAGCGCCGTCAGGTCGAATTCCTGCTCGGAATAGAACGGCCGGCCCGCCGGCAGCCGGTCGCCGGGCAGCAGGCGATAGACCCCCACCACATCCTCCAGCCGGTCGGGATCGCGGCGGCGGTCGATCAGCAGCAGATGGTCGCAGATCGCGTCGAACGCGTCGCGTTCGAGCCGCCCGGCATGGTCGACCAGCGGGCCGTCGCTGCCCATCTCGCCGACGAACACCTCGTAGCGCAACCGCTGGGCCGCCCGCAGGTCGCGCGCATCGGCGGCCAGCCGCAGCTCGAATCCGGTCGCTTCCGCCATCATGCCCCGCCGCATCCTCCTGCTGGACCGCCCCGTCCCTTCCGGGTTTAGGGGTAGCCCCCGATCATTGCAAGGCGAAGCCGGCGCTCGCAATCGGGGGTTGATCACCGTGGGGCCGCCGACTATTCTAAGCTTCAAATATCGAAGACACGCAGCAACGCGATCTGCGCGCCGTCGATCACGACCTTGCCGCGATGTTCGAAGTTCACGGTGATGCGGTTGCCGATGTTCGACTGGACCTGACCGAGCCCCCAATCGGGCTGCTGCGGGTGCCGCACGAGCATACCGGGCTCCAGCAATGCGTTCAGTCCCAGGTGCATCGTTTTCCCCTTCCGCCCGCCAGGAGCCCATATGACCGACCGCACGGATCTCGTCGCCCTGCTGGGCTCGCGAATCTGCCACGATCTTATCAGCCCGATCGGCGCCATCGGCAACGGGGTGGAACTGCTGATGCTGGAAGGGCAGCAGCCCGGCCCCGAAATCGCGCTGATCGCCGAAAGCGTGGCCAATGCCAATGCCCGGCTGCGCTTCTTCCGCATCGGCTTCGGCGCCTCGGGCGGCGACCAGCGCCTGGGCCGGCCCGAGATCCTCGGCCTGCTGGCCGACCTGACGCGCGGCGGCCGGATCGGCATCGACTGGACCGCGCCCCCCGACCTGCCCCGGCGCGAGGTGAAGCTGGCCTTCCTGCTCATCATGTGCCTGGAAACCGCGATGGCCTATGGCGGCACCATCACCGTGGAACACGGCGAGAAGGGCTGGCAGATCCTCGGCCGCGCGCCCCGCCTGAAGGTCGACCCCGACCTGTGGGAGGTGCTGTCGAACCCCGCCGCGCCGCAGGATGTCACCGCCGCGCAGGTGCATTTCGCGCTGGTCCCCGAGGAGCTGGCCCGGCAGGGCCGCCGCCTCGTCGTCGAGATCCGCGAGGGCGAGATCCGGCTGGGGTTCTGACCCCGATCCCTGTTGTGCGGAATCGGCGGCGCTGGCAATCTGGCGGCCTTTTCAGCAACGGGGATTACGGTCATGGCGACCATAACCAGGAATACCAGCCTTACCTTGAACGGCAGCAGCGCGCTGACCATCGGCGGCGACCGGATCACCTGGTCCGACCGCTATACCGATGGCGTCTTCGTCTGGGCCGACGAGACCCAGCCGTTGCGCAAGCTCGATGTCGGGCTGTCCGGCAGCGACTGGACCACGGTCATCCTGCGCACCTCCGGCGCGGTCGCCGCCACGGTCACCGACGGCAAGACCGGCATCGACCGCTCGGTGCAGGTGATGATGCTGCATGGCACCGGCGACAATACCGTCACCCTGGGGCGCACCGATGTGCGGATGATCTCCACCGGCAGCGGCAACGACACGATCACCTTCAACGGCACCTGGACCGGCTATATCGCCACCAATGACGGCAACGACCGGGTGGTCACCGGCGGGCAGAGCTTCGTGGATGTGATCGCGCTCGGCCATGGCGACAATTCCGCCCGGATCGCCGGGATCGGAGCCGGCGCGGTGCGCGCCGGCGAGGGCAACGACACCATCCTCGCCGAGGCCGAGGTGGACACCATCGGCGCCGGGCGCGGCAACGACCGGATCGCCACCGGCGCGTTCTGGGTCGGCACGATAGATGCCGGGCGCGGCAACGACATGGTGGAGCTGGGCAAGGGCGGCGCCGATTACATCTATCTCGGCCGCGACGCCGACACCATCGTCTTCACCCCCTCCCCCGAGGGCAACGGCGCCATCGTGATGGGCGGCGGCAATGTCTCCACCCCGGCCGATCTCGACATGGATCTCGCCGATTTCTCGCGCTTCGCGGTCGCGGTGACGGTGGATCTGGGCAGCGGCCGGGCCGATAGCAGCCATGGCCATTACATGCTCGGGGATTTCGAGAATGTCACCGGCGGCAGCAAGAACGACCAGTTGACCGGCAGCTGGGAGGCCAATCTGCTGACCGGCGGCGGCGGCAAGGATACGCTCGACGGCGGCGGCGATGCCGATACGCTGGTCGGCGGCGCCGGGGGCGACAGCTTCCGCTTCTCCTCGGTCGAGGACAGCACCGAGGAACTGCCGGACCTGATCCGCGGCTTCACCCGCAGCCAGGGCGACAAGATCGACCTGCGCGGGATCGACGCCGATACCGGCCTCGACGACCACCAGTCGTTCCGCTTCATCGGCGCCAAGGCCTTCTCCGATACGGCCGGAGAGTTGCGCGCCAGCGTCGCGGGCGGCACCACCACCATCGAGGGCGATGTGGATGGCGACGGCGTGGCCGATCTGGTCGTCCTGCTGAATGCCGGGCTCTCGCTGAAAGCCTCGGACTTCCTGCTCTGACCCGAAAGGGGGCCGCGCGGCCCCCTTCCCCTCGGGCCCGGCCCCG
>JBDHSR010000191.1:0-6703 GCA_039808305.1 Gemmobacter sp.
AGCCGGGGCAGCAGCCCGGCCTCCCGCAAGGCGGCGGGCGGCAGGTTGATCAGCACCGCCGCCAGATCGGACAGGCCCGCCAGCAGCGCGCCGGCCTGCGCCGCCGAATCGGCGACATGCACCTCCGCGCCCGCCTCCGCCTCGGCGATCAGCAGCGCCAGATCCTCGGCCACCAGCCGCACCGGCTCGATCACCAGATAGCGGCGCGCGCCCTCGACCATGCTGTCCATCCTTTCCATGCCCTCCGCCCGATGCGGGCGGTGGCGCGAGAATGGAACCGGCCGGCGCCGGGCGCATTAATCTGTGACATATCGCCGATGGCTTCGGGGGACCCGCCTTGCTTCAGCCCTGCCAGACCTGCCCGCTGCGCCGCCAGCCGGCCTTCCAGCCGATGACCGAAGCCGAGGTGGCCTTCATGCAGCGCTTCAAGGCGACCGACCGCATCATCGCCCCCGGCACGGTGCTGATCTGGGAAGGCCAGTCGAGCCCCTGGCTCTACACCGTGCTGCGCGGCCAGGGGCTGCGCGTCAAGCAGATGGAGGACGGCCAGCGGCAGGTGCTGAACTTCATCTTTCCCGGCGATTTCATCGGCCTGCAAGCCGCCATCATGGGCGAGATGAAGCACACGGTCGAGGCGACGACCGAGATGACGCTCTGCGTCTTTCCGCGCGCGGATCTGTGGTCGCTGTTCCGCGATCAGCCGGCGCGGGCCTATGACCTGACCTATATCACGGCGGCGGAGGAGCATTTCCTCGGCGACGCGCTGGCCACGATCGGGCAGCGCACGGCGATCGAGCGGATGGCCTGGGCGCTCTGGCGGCTGTGGCGGCGGGCCGAGGCGGTGGGGCTGCTGCGCGACGGCGCGGCCCCCCTGCCCTGGCGGCAGCGCGACCTGGCCGACGCGGTGGCGCTGTCGCTGGTCCATACCAACAAGACGCTGGCCCGGCTGCGCCAGGCGGGGCTGGCCGACTGGCACGACGGCTGGCTGCGCCTGCCCGGCCGCGCCCGGCTGGCCGAACTCGCGCAGGTCGAGGACCGGCCGGCCGATCCGCGCCCGCTGTTCTGAGCGGTCAGGCCGGCAGGGGCAGCCGCGCCTCGATCATTCCGGCATACCAGCTCGCGCCATAGGGAATCGCCGCGTCGTCGAAGACATAGCCGGGGCTGTGCAGCATCCGCGTCTCGCCATTGCCGAGGAAGATATAGGCGCCCGGCCGGGCGTTCAGCATGAAGCTGAAATCCTCCGCCGCCATCAGCGGCGCGACGGCGGTATCCACCTGCCCGGCGATGTCGCGCGCCACCGCCGCGGCATGGGCGGCCTGTTCCGGCGGGTTCATCGTCACCGGATAGCCGCGCCGGTAGTCGATCTCGGCCCGCGCGCCGAGCGCGAGCGCGGTGCCCTCCACCAGCTCCTTCAGCCGCCGCTCCACCTGGTCCTGCACCTCCGGGTCCATCGTCCGCACCGTGCCGCGCAGGCGCACCACCTGCGGGATCACGTTATGGGTGACCGAATCGGTCTGCATCGTGCAGATCGAGACCACGACCTGCTTCAGCGGATCGACGAAGCGGCTGGCGATGGTCTGCGCCGCCACGATGACATGGGCGGCGGCCACCACCGGGTCGATGCAGTCCTGCGGCTTCGCGGCATGGCCGCCCTTGCCGGTCACCAGGATGTCGAACTGGTCGGCCGCCGCCATCATCGCCCCGGCGCGGATGGCGAATTGCCCGACCGGGATGCCGGGCATGTTGTGCATCCCGTAGACCTCGGCGATGCCGAAACGCTCCATCAGCCCGTCCTCGACCATCTCGCGCCCGCCACCACCGCCCTCCTCGGCGGGCTGGAAGATCAGCACGGCGGCGCCATCGAAATTCCGCGTCTCGGCCAGGTATTTCGCGGCGCCGAGCAGCATGGCGGTATGGCCGTCATGGCCGCAGGCGTGCATCTTGCCGGGGGTGGTGGAGCTGTAGGGCAGCCCGGTCTGCTCGATGATCGGCAGCGCGTCCATGTCGGCGCGCAGGCCGATGGCCCGGCCGCCCTCGCCCCGCCCCCGGATCACGCCGACGACGCCGGTGCGGCCGATCCCCTCCACCACCTCGTCGCAGCCGAAGGCGCGCAGCAGCTCCGCCACCCGGCCGGCGGTGCGATGCACGTCGAACAGCAGCTCCGGGTGCTGGTGGAAATCCCGCCGCCAGGCGGTGATCTCGGGCAGGAGTTCGGCAAAGCGGTTCTTCGGCGGCATCGGGACATCCTCGTTTCGCCGCGCCAGCCTGCGCCGGAGACCGCCCGCCCGCAAGCCCGTTCGCAAGACCGCCGGCCCGATGCGAACCCGCCCGGATGGACCAAGATGCTTGCGGCGGGGCGAAAAATGGATGAAAGTCTGCCGCGAAAGAGAACGCGCAAAAACGCGCCTCGCCGCCAGAACGAACAAGAACAACGAATACGGGGGTAGATCATGCCCACTGGTGAGATAACGGTGCCGGAAGTGAATTGCCTGAACGACGCGACCGCCCGGCAGGACGGCGCGGAGCAGGCCGATTGTGCCTGTCGCAACGCAATGACAGCCCCGCGCGCCGCCCGAAAGACGGGCCGGCCGCCGATGGCCGCGCTTGCCGGCGCGGTCGCGCTGGCGCTGCTCGCCCCGGCCGCCGAGGCCGGGCGCGGCGCCGACGGGCATGTGGACATCCTGTTCTGGCAGGCGGTCTCGACGCTCAATCCCTATCTCTCCTCGGGCACCAAGGATGTCGAGGCGGCGGCGATGATCCTGGAGCCGCTGGCCGGCTTCGACGAGACCGGCGCGCTGGTCCCCCGCCTCGCGGCCGAGATCCCCACGCCGGAAAACGGCGGGCTTCCGGCGGACCGGCGCTCGATCACCTGGCGGCTGAAGCCGGGGCTCGTCTGGTCGGACGGCAGCCCGGTGACGGCCGAGGATGTGGTCTTTACCGCCGGATATTGCAGGCATCCCGAGGGCGGCTGCGCCCAGCTCGCCCGGTTCGAGGGCATCGAGACGGTCGAGGCGCTGGACCCGCTGACGGTGCGGATCGGCTTCCGCGAGCCCAAGCCCTACCCGTTCACCGCCTTCGTCGGCTCCACCGCGCCGGTCCTGCAAAAGGCGCAGTTCGCCGCCTGCCTCGGCGCGGCGGCGGCCAGTTGCTCGGCGCAGAACTTCGCGCCCATCGGCACCGGCCCGTTCCGCGTCATCGACTTCCGCACCAATGACGTGGTGCAGCTGGAGGCCAATCCGCGGTTCCGCGATCCGGCCCGGCCCGCCTTCGCCACCGCCACCCTGAAGGGCGGCGGCGACGCCGCCGGCGCCGCGCGCGCCGTGATGGAGACCGGCGAGATCGACTACGCCTGGAACACGCTGATCCCGCCCGACCTGCAAGAGGCGATGGCGGCGGCCGGCAAGGGCCGGTTCGCCACCGGCTTCGGCACCCAGGTCGAGCGGATCGAGATGAACCTGACCGATCCCTCGCCCGCCCTGCCCGAGGGCGAGCGCGCCACCGCCCGGCATCCGCATCCCATCCTGTCCGACCTGCGGGTGCGGCAGGCGCTCTCCATGGCGATCGACCGCGATCTGCTGGTCGAGATCGGCTATGGCACGGCGGGCCGCGTCACCTGCAACATCGTGCCGGCCCCCGCCCCCTACGCCTCGGACAATACCGGCTGCGTGACGCAGGATGTCGAGGGCGCGCGCCGCCTGCTCGACGCGGCGGGCTGGACCGACAGCGACGGCGACGGCATCCGCGACAGGGACGGCCGGAAGTTCCGGCTGCTCTACCAGACCTCGGTCAATCCGGTGCGGCAGAACATCCAGGCGCTGATCAAGGGCTGGTGGAACGAGATCGGCATCGAGGTGGAGCTGAAGGCGGTCGACGGATCGGTGTTCTTCGGCGGCGATGCCGGCTCTCCCGATACGCGGCAGAAGTTCTATGCCGATGTCGAGATGTATTCCAGCAGCTATGACGGCACCGATCCCGAACCCTATCTGGCGCAATATACCTGCGACAAGGCCCCCCGCCCGGAAACCCAGTGGCAGGGCGAGAACGTGAACCGCTACTGCTCGGCCGAATATGACGCGCTGGTCGCGGAACTTGGCCGCACCGACGACATCGACCGGCGCGCGGCGCTGGCCCGGCGGATGAACGACATGCTGACCAGGGACAGCTTCACCATCCTGCCGCTGGTGGATCGCGGCCGGCTCTCGGCCTATTCGGCGACGCTGGGCGGGGTGGTGATGAATCCGTGGGATGCCGAGATGATCAACGCGGCCGACTGGTTCCGGGTGAAGTGATGCCGCGGCACGGCGGGCCATGCTGAGCTTCACCCTGCGGCGGTTGCTGCTGGCGATCCCGACGCTCGCGCTCATCAGTCTCGTGGTCTTCCTGCTGCTCGACCTCGCGCCGGGCGACCCGCTGTCGCAACTGCCGCCCACCGTTCCGGCCGAGGTGCGCGAGAAGATGCGCGCGGCCCTCGGCGCCGACCGGCCGATGACGGTGCGCTACCTGCTCTGGCTGCGGCAATTCCTGGTGGTGGAGCCGCTGCACCTGCTGGGCCGGCTGACCGGCACCGGGCTCGCCGGCGACGCGCAGCGCCTGCTGAGCTGGCAGAGCCGCGCCCCGGTCGCCGACATCATCGCCGAGCGCCTGCCGCAGACGCTCGGCGTCATCGGCGGCGGCTATCTGTTCGGGGTGCTGATCGCGCTGCCGCTGGGCATCTGGCAGGCGCGCTGGCCGCAGGGCTGGATCGACCGGCTGGGCGGCCTCGCCATGCTGCTGGGCCTCGCGCTGCCCACCTTCTTCACCGGCGTGCTGCTGATCCTGGTGTTTTCGGTGAAGCTCGGCTGGCTTCCCTCGATCTACGACACCACGCTGCGGGTGACCGACGCGGAAAGCCTGTCGCGCCAGATCCGCCAGATGGCGATGCCGGTGGCGGTGCTGGCGCTCTACAACGCCGCGCAGATCAGTCGCTACATGCGCTCGGCGATGCTCGACACGCTGGGGCAGGACTATATCCGCACCGCCCGCGCCAAGGGCCTGGGCGAGCCGGCGGTGCTGCTGGTCCACGGGCTGCGCAACGCGCTGATCCCGGTGGTGACGGTGATCGCGCTCGGCATTCCGGGCGTGTTCGCCGGCGCCATCGTCACCGAGCAGGTGTTCCGGGTGAACGGGATCGGGCAATTGCTGGTCTCGGCCATCCAGGCCCACGACCTGCCGATGGTGCAGACGCTGGTCTTCGTCTTCGCCGGGCTGATCGTGCTGTTCAACCTGCTGGCGGATCTGGCCTGCGCGCTGCTCGACCCGAGGATCCGGCATGGCTGAGGCGCTTCCCCCGCCGGCATGGGCCAACCGGGCGGTGCTGGCCGGCCTCGCCCTGCTGGCCGGCCTCGTGGTCTTCGTGCTGCTCGGCCCCGCGCTGCACGCGCCGCCCGACCTGACGGTGGCCGAGCAGGTGCGGCTGCGCAACCGCCCGCCCGGCTGGGACCATCCGTTCGGCACCGACGACCTGGGCCGCGACCTGATGCTCAGGATGATGCTCGGCGGGCGGCTGTCGCTGGCGGTGGGGCTGGTCGCCACGGCGATCTCGGTCGGCCTCGGCGCCGGGATCGGGCTGGCGGCGGGCTATTTCCGGCGGCTGGACGGCTGGCTGATGCGGCTGACCGACCTGTTCCTCGCCCTGCCGCTGCTGCCGTTGCTGCTGGTCGCCGCCATGCTGTTCCGCGAGCCGCTGGCGGCGCGGTTCGGCACCGAGGCGGGCAGTTTCCTGCTGATCGTCGGCGCCATCGGCCTGACCGGCTGGATGCCGGTGGCGCGGATCGTGCGCGCCGAGGTGCTTTCGGTGAAGGAGCGCGACTTCATCGCCGCCGCCCGCTCCATCGGCGCCGGGCCGGGCCGGGTGATCCTGCGCCATATCCTGCCCAACGTGCTGCCCTCGGTGCTGGTCGCCGCGGCGCTCGGGGTGTCGGGCGCGATCCTGACGGAAAGCGCGCTCAGCTTCCTCGGCCTCGGCTTCCCGCCCGATTACCCGACCTGGGGACGGCTGCTGTCCGACGGGGTGGAGCAGATGCGGGTCCATCCGCTGCGGGTGCTCTGGCCCGGCCTCGCCCTCACGCTCACCGTGCTGGCGGCGACCTGGATCGGCGACGGGCTGCGCATCGCGCTCGACCCGCGCCGCTGAGCGGGAACCCCGCGCCCGCCGCCCGCGTTGGTCCCGCATCATCCCGGAGATACGGAGACAGACATGAGCATCGCCACCCCCATTCCCGCCGAGGGCGAAACCGGCGGCAGCGCCATCACCAGCAGCGACGTGAACGGCACCCGCGTGTTCAGCGCCCAGGGCGAGCAGTTGGGCCATATCGACCATCTGGTGATCGACAAGACCTCCGGCGCCATATCCTACGCCGTGATGGGCTTCGGCGGCTTCCTCGGCCTCGGCGAGGAGCATCACCCGCTGCCCTGGCGCGCGCTGCGCTACGACCGCGCGCTCGGGGGTTATGTCACCGACGTGACGAAGGACCAGCTCACCAATGCCCCGCGCCGCCCCGAGGACTGGGCCGAGAACCGCGACTACGCGACCTCGCTCTACGGCCATTACGGCATCGCGCCCTATTGGTGAGGCTCTCCCGTCCCCGGCCCGGCGCCTTTCCCTCGGGCGATCCGGGCCGGGAACAGGGCCGGCGGCCTTTCCCCGGGCCGCCGGTTTCCTTTT
>JBDHSR010000192.1:0-6701 GCA_039808305.1 Gemmobacter sp.
GGGGATGGATCACATCATGCCGTCCATGCCGCCCATGCCGCCCGGCATCCCGCCGGCCGCCGCCTTGTCCGCCGGCTTGTCGGCGATCATGGCTTCGGTGGTGATGAGCAGCGAGGCGACCGAGGCCGCGTCTTCCAGCGCGGTGCGCACGACCTTGGCCGGGTCGATCACGCCGAACTTGAACATGTCGCCATATTCCTCGGTCTGCGCGTTGAAGCCGAAGGTCTTGTCGTCCGACTCGCGCACCTTGCCCGCGACCACGGCGCCGTCGACGCCCGCGTTCTGGGCGATCTGGCGCAGCGGCGCTTCCAGCGCCTTGCGGACGATGTTGATGCCGTTGGTCTGGTCGGGGTTGGCCCCGGTCAGCCCTTCCAGCACCTTGCCGGCCTGGATCAGCGCCACGCCGCCGCCGACGACGATGCCTTCCTGCACGGCCGCGCGGGTGGCGTTCAGGGCGTCGTCGACGCGATCCTTGCGCTCTTTCACCTCGACCTCGGTCATGCCGCCGACCTTGATGACCGCCACGCCGCCAGCCAGTTTCGCCACGCGCTCCTGGAGTTTCTCGCGGTCGTAATCCGAGGTGGTTTCCTCGATCTGGGCGCGGATCTGGGCCACGCGGGCTTCGATCTCGGCCTTGTCACCGGCGCCATCGACGATGGTGGTGTTGTCCTTGTTGATCGAGACCTTCTTGGCGCGGCCGAGCATGTCGATGGTGACATTCTCCAGCTTCATGCCGAGATCGTCGCTGATGACCTGACCGCCGGTCAGGATGGCGATGTCCTGCAGCATGGCCTTGCGGCGGTCGCCGAAGCCCGGAGCCTTGACGGCGGCGATCTTCAGGCCGCCGCGCAGCTTGTTGACCACCAGCGTGGCCAGAGCCTCGCCTTCCACATCCTCGGCCACGATGACCAGCGGGCGCTGCGACTGGATCACCGCTTCCAGCAGCGGGACCATCGGTTGCAGCGACGAGAGCTTCTTCTCGTGCAGCAGGATCAGCGCGTCTTCCAGCTCGGCCACCATCTTGTCGGCATTGGTGACGAAATAGGGCGAGAGGTAGCCGCGGTCGAACTGCATCCCTTCGACGACGGTGGTTTCCGTCTCCAGGCCCTTGTTCTCCTCGACGGTGATCACGCCCTCATTGCCGACCTTCTGCATCGCGTCGGCGATCTGGCGGCCGATCTCGGCCTCGCCATTGGCGGAGATGGTGCCGACTTGGGCCACTTCGGCCGAATCCGAAACCGGACGGGCGGCGGCCTTGATCGCCTCGACGACCTTGGCGGTGGCGGTGTCGATGCCGCGCTTCAGGTCCATCGGGTTCATGCCGGCGGCGACCGCCTTCATGCCTTCCTTCACGATGGCCTGGGCGAGAACGGTGGCGGTGGTGGTGCCGTCGCCGGCCTCGTCATTGGTGCGGGAAGCGACTTCCTTCACCATCTGGGCGCCCATGTTCTCGAACTTGTCCTGAAGTTCGATCTCTTTCGCCACCGACACGCCGTCCTTGGTGATGCGGGGCGCACCGAACGACTTCTCGATCACGACATTGCGGCCTTTCGGGCCGAGGGTCACCTTCACCGCATCGGCGAGGATGTTCACGCCGCGCAGCATCCGGTCGCGGGCATCGGTGTCAAACTTGACGTCCTTGGCAGCCATTGTCTTGCTCCTTGGGAATGGGGTTGTCTGGAAAGCGGTCCGTCAGGCGGTCATCAGCCGATGATGCCGAGGATGTCGCTTTCCTTCATGATCAGCAGTTCTTCGCCGTCCAGGGTCACTTCGGTGCCCGACCATTTGCCGAACAGCACGCGGTCGCCGGCCTTGACGGAGGGCGCGATCAGCTCGCCCGAATCCTTGCGGGCGCCCTCGCCCACCGAGACCACTTCGCCTTCCGCCGGCTTTTCCTTGGCGGTGTCGGGGATGATCAGGCCGCCCTTGGTCTTCTCGTCGCTCTGGACGCGCTTGACCAGCACACGATCATGCAGCGGTTTGAAAGCCATCTGGTAACACTCCCTAGGTTCCAGGTTTGAATGTGATTAGCACTCAGCGTCAGCGAGTGCCAACGGCGAGACAGTTAGGCAGCCCCGGCGCGCCTGTCAACGCCCCCGGTGCGGAAAATTCGCATGATCCCGGCTGGCCCGCCCGGTTTGCGCCGCCCGGCGCGATGTGGCAGGCTCCGGCCATGACGCATCGCCCTGCCCTCCCGCCCCTCCGCCGCGCGCTGGCCGCCCTCGGCCTCTGCCTGCTGCCCCTGTCCGCCCATGCCGGATGCGAGGGCCGGAACCTGCTCGCCGCGCTGCCCCCGGCCGAGGCGGCGGAGCTGGAGGCCGCGACGGCGGCGCAACCGCATGCCACCGGCAATTACTGGCGCGCGCTGAAGGACGGGCGGGAGATCCATCTGCTCGGCACCTATCACCTGCCCGATCCGCGCCATGACGCCCTGCTCGCCGCCGCGGAGCCGGCGCTGGATCTCGCCGGTCAGTTGCTGGTCGAGGCCGGGCCGGAGGAGGAGCGGGCGCTGAAGCGCGACATCGCCGCCGATCCGGGCCTGCTCTTTTTGACCGAGGGGCCCAGCCTGATGGAACAGTTCGGCGAGGCCGGCTGGCCCGAACTCGCCCGCGCCCTCGCCGCGCGCAACATCCCGGCCTTCATGGGCGCCAAGATGCGGCCGTGGTATCTGGCCACGATGCTGGCCGTCCCGCCCTGCGGCATGGCCGAGCTGGCGGCGGGACGGGGGCTCGACCATCTCGTGATGGCGCGGGCGCAGGAGATCGGCCTGCCGATCCGGGCGCTGGAACCCCATACCACGGTGTTCCGCATCTTCGACCGGCTGAGCCCCGAGGACCAGATCGCCATGCTCCGCAGCACCCTGCTGATGGAACCGCAGATCGCCGATTACTCGGCCACCCTCGCCGACGCCTATTTCGCCGAGGACAGCCGCCGGATGTGGGAATATCTGCGCATCGTCTCGCGCAAGATGCCGGGCTACACCCCGGAACGGGCCGATGCCGAGTTCGCCCGCATGGAAGAGGCGCTGATGAACGCCCGCAACCGCGCCTGGATCCCGGTGATCGAGGCGGCGGCGGCGGAAGGGCCGGTCTTCGTGGCCTTCGGCGCGCTGCATCTGGCGGGCGAGGAAGGGGTGCTGGCGCTGCTGGAGGCGGCGGGCTGGCAGGTGGAGCGGCTGCCGCTCTGACCGGCGCCGCTCCGGGGCGCCTCTCCGCCGCGGCGCAGAAAACCCTGCGCCGCGGGGCCTCTGGTGCCGTGACAAGCCGGAAAACCTTGCCTATAAGGCGCGCGAACTCCATTCGCAGCCACGGTATCCCCATGATCAAGGTTTTCGGCCACAAGTCCCCCGACACCGACTCGACCGGCTCGCCCATCATCTGGGCCTGGTATCTGTCCGAGGTGAAGGGCACCCCCGCCCAGCCCGTCCTGCTGGGCGAGCCGAATACCGAGGCCGCCTTCGTGCTGCGCCATTGGGGGCTGGAGAAGCCCGCGATCATCGCCGACGTGGCGGAGGGCGAGCCGGTGGTGATCGTCGACACCAACAACCCGGCCGAACTGCCGCCCTCGATCAACGCGGCGCAGATCCTCGCCATCATCGACCATCACATGCTGGTCGGCGGGCTCAAGACCAAGACGCCGATCGACATCACCATCCGCCCGCTGGCCTGCACCGCGACGCTGATGCACGACATGATCGGCGCCGATCTGGCCCGCGCGCCGCGCGGCATCAAGGGCGCGATGCTGTCCTGCATCCTGTCGGACACGCTGGAATTCCGCTCGCCCACCACCACGGCGCATGACCGGGCGGTGGCCGAAAGCCTCGCCGCCGATCTGGGCGTTTCCATCCCCGACTACGCGGCCGAGATGTTCGCGGCGAAATCCGATGTCTCGGCCTTCTCGGATGCCGAATTGCTGCGGATGGACAGCAAGGAATACAATGTCGCGGGCAAGGAACTGCGGGTCTCGGTGCTGGAAACCACCGCGCCGCAGGTGCTGCTGGACCGCAAGGACAGCCTGATGGCCTCGATGCCCGGCGTGGCGCAGGAGGACGGCGCCGACCAGGTGCTGCTCTTCATCATCGACATCCTGCGCGAGGAGGCGACGCTGCTGGTGCCGAACGATCTGGTGAAGCAACTGGCCGAAGCCTCGTTCGGCGCGACCGTCACCGGCGACACCGTGGTGCTGCCCGGCATCATGTCGCGCAAGAAGCAGATCATCCCGTCGCTGAAGCTCTGAGGGGCGCGGGGCCGGGGCATCCCCCGGCCCGCCATCCCTCCCTTTCCGAAAGGCCCCGCCATGACCCGGATGATCGCCGCGCTGTCCGAGATCTCGCAGGATTACCGCGCCGTGTTCTGCGATCTCTGGGGCTGCCTGCATAACGGCAAGACCCCCTTCCCCGCCGCCGTCGCCGCCCTTCGGGCGTTCCGCGCGCAGGGCGGCACGGTGGTGCTGATGACCAATGCGCCGCGCCCCTTCGGCGCGGTGATGGCGCAGCTCGAACGGATGGGGGCGCCGCGCGACTGCTACGATTTCGTGGTGTCCTCGGGCGATGCCGCGCAACAGGCCTGGGTCACGGGCGCGGTGGGGCGGCGGGTGCATTTCATCGGCGCCGAGAAGGACATGCCCTTCTTCACCGACCTGCCGCCGGATCTGGCCGCGCTCGACGCCAGGCAACCGCCCTACAGCTTCGTGCCCGCCGCCGAGGCCGAGGGCATCGTCTGCACCGGCCTGCGCGACGACCTGACCGAGACGCCGGACGACTATCGCGCCGCGCTGCTTCTGGGCAAGACGCGCGGCCTCACCCTGCTTTGCGCCAACCCCGACATCGTGGTCGATATGGGCGACAAGCGGGTGTTCTGCGCCGGCGCGCTGGCGCAGGCCTATGAGGAGATGGGTGGCGCCGTGCTCTATTTCGGCAAGCCGCATCCGCCGATCTACGACCTCGCCCGCCGCAAGCTGGCCGAGACGGTGGGCACGATCCCGAACGAGGAGATCCTCTGCATCGGCGACGGCCCCTTCACCGACATCAAGGGCGGGCAGGCCGAAGGGATCGACACGCTGTTCATCACCGGCGGCATCGAGGCCCGCCGCTTCGGCCCGGACGCCACCCGCCCCGACCCGGCCCTGCTGGAAGCCTGGCTCGCCGGCGAGGGCCTCGCCCCCAGCTTCGCCATGCCGCATCTCGCCTGAACCGGCCCGCAACATTATTGCAACGGACGCGCCAGATGCGCCCGAAAATTACCCGGCCGATTGCGCCGCAACGCGGCATCTGCTATGTTGCAGCGCAGTAACCGGAGGAATCGGGATGCTCGACAACATGCCCCGTGGCACGATCTGCATCGAAGACATCGAAATCGGCATGTCGCGCCACCTGCGCAAGACGGTGACCGACCGCGACATCGAGCTTTTCGCCGAGGTCTCGACCGACCGCAATCCGGTGCATCTCGACGACGCCTATGCGCAGGACACCATCTTCCAGGGCCGCATCGCCCACGGGATGCTGACCGCCGGCCTGATCTCGGCGGTGATCGGCGAGCAGCTTCCGGGCCATGGCACCGTCTATCTCGGCCAGTCGCTGAAATTCATGGCCCCGGTGCGGCCCGGCGATACGGTCTATGCCGAGGTGAAGGTGACCGCGATCGACCATGCCAAGCGCCGTGTCACCCTTGAAACCCATTGCGCCGTGGGTAATACCGTTGTCCTGAAAGGCGAGGCGCTGGTTCTGGCGCCGAGCCGCAAGTTCGACTGAGGGCCGCGCGCCCTCGCCAGCGGGGACGCATGAAGATTATCCGGCACTGGCAGGGGGTCGCCCCCGAGGATCGGGGCGCCTCGATCGCCATGGGCAATTTCGACGGCGTGCATCTGGGCCATCGCTCGGTGATCGAGGCGGCGCTGCCGCACGGGCCGCTGGGTGTGCTGACCTTCGAGCCGCATCCGCGCGAGTTCTTCGCCCCCGACGCGCCGCCCTTCCGGCTGATGAACGCCGAGGCGCGCGCCAACCGCCTCGCCAAGATCGGGGTGGAGCGGCTTTACGAACTGCCCTTCGGCGCCGCGATGGCCGGGCTTTCGCCCGAGGATTTCGCCCGCGAGGTGCTGGCCGAGGGGCTGGGCATCGCCCATGTCACGGTCGGCCGCGATTTCTGCTTCGGCAAGGGCCGCAAGGGCCAGGCCGAGGATCTGGAGCGGCTGGGCCGCGCCATGGGCTTCGGCGTCACCATCGCGCCGCTGTTGCGGGCGGGCGGCAAGGAGATCTCGTCCACCGCGATCCGCAACGCGCTTTCCGAGGGGCGGCCGCGCGACGCGGCCACCATGCTCGGCCACCTGCACCGGATCGAGGGCGAGGTGCTGCATGGCGAGAAGCGCGGCCGCGAGCTGGGCTTTCCCACCGCGAACATGAGCGTGGCCGGGCTGCACCTGCCGCGCCTCGGCGTCTACGCGGTGAAGGTCGATGTGCTGACGGGCCCGCAGGCGGGCAGCTATGGCGGGGCGGCGTCCTTGGGCGTGCGGCCGATGTTCGGCGAGAACACCCCCAATCTCGAAACCTTCCTGTTCGACTTCAAGGGCGACCTTTACGGCCAGCACCTGTCGGTCGCGCTGGTGGACTACCTGCGCCCCGAGCTGAAATTCGACGGGCTGGAGTCGCTGGTGGCGCAGATGGACGCCGATTGCGCCAAGGCGCGGGCGATCCTCGCCGGCTAGGC
>JBDHSR010000193.1:0-6670 GCA_039808305.1 Gemmobacter sp.
CGCGCCCTCACCGCCGCGCGATCACCCCGATCAGGTCGAGTTCCCGCGCCAGCGCGCCGGGCAGGCCGCCGGCCCCGGCGGCCTCCGCCTCGGCCTTCAGCGCGTCGAAGCGGCGGCGCAGGGCGATCTTCTCCTCGCCCTTGCAATCGTTCCAGGGCCGGCCCTGCAAGCCCATGACCAGCACATAATAGCCGATGAAATGCGGCGGCGTGCCGCTGCGCAACAAGGCGAGATAGCCGGCGTCGGCACCCATCGCGCGCAGCGCCGCGGCGGAATGGATGCCGGCGCGGGCGAAGGCCGCCTCGCTCGCCGGACCGAGATTGCGGATCGAGGAAACGGGATCTGACATGGGCGGCCCGGGCGGTGGCTGGAAATGGCAAGGGCCAGCCTGCCGGCCGGCCCCCGCATGTCAAGTCCGTGTTTCGGGGCCGGATGCCGGCCCCCGACGGGCGGCCTCAGATCGAGGCCCAGTCCCGGAAGATCGGCTTGCCGCCCTGCTGCTGCTGGCCGCTGCCGCCGGCCTGGCCCTGCTGCTGCGTGGAGGCGGGGGTGCTGCCCTGCTGGGGCTGCGGTTGCGCGGGGGTCTTTGCCATTGCTCTGCTCCGGTTCTCTGGCACGACGTTCATCCTGTTCACCCCGGACGGGCCGGGGCCGCTTCCTTCACCGTGATGCTGCCCCGCAAGCGGGGCGAGAGCATGGCGCGGCTTTGGCGCATTTGTGATGCGATACGTCGGAACAGGACTTCCGGCAAGGTCAAACCGCCCGGGCACCGATCACGAATGCGCGTTTTCCGGGCAGTTTGAGAACTTTGCCACAGTCGCCCCGCCGGAGGCGCGATCAGGCCACCGGCACGGCCGGAAAACCGATGCCGTCCAAGGTCTTCACGATCTCGTCGGCGGTGGCGCTGCCCTCGATGGTGGCGGTGCGCGCCTCGGCGTCGAATCGGATGGCGGCGATGCCCGGCAGCGGCTTCAGCGCGGCTTCGATCGAGGCGCGGCAATGGCCGCAGCTCATGTCGGGAATGGAGAGGGTGAGGCTCATGGATCCGGCTCCTTTCGGGAAAGTTCCGGCGGGATATGGGGATTCCCGCCGCTGGAAGGTCAAGGGCCAAACTGTCGCGGATCGGGGGGTTGACCTTCCAGTGACGGGAAGCACCATATGTTCTTCCGAAAGGAAACGCCATGACCGAAGCCTCCCCGATCCCGCATCCCGCATCGCTCCGCCTGCGCCTCGACGGCATGACCTGCGCCTCCTGCGTCGCGCGGGTGGAACGGATGCTGCAAGCCCAGCCCGGCGTCGTCTCGGCGCGGGCCAATCTCGCCGACGAGACCGCCGATCTGCGCTTCACTGCCCCCGCGACGGCCGAGGGGCTGGCGGCGGCGCTGGCGCGCGCGGGCTATCCGGCGCGGCAGGTGACCATCCCGCTCGCGGTCGAGGGGATGACCTGCGCCTCCTGCACCGGGCGGGTGGAGCGGGTGCTGAAGGCGCAGCCCGGCGTGATCGCGGCCAGCGCCAATCTGGCGGCGCGCCGGGCGCAGGCGACGGTGTGGGAGGGGGCGGCGGATGCCGCCGGCCTCGCCGCCGCGGTCAGCCGGGCGGGCTTCGCCGCGACACCGCTGGACGCGGCGGCGCCGGATGCCCGCGCGGTGGAGATGCGGCGGCTGGCGCGCGACACCTGGATCGCCGCCCTGCTGGCGCTGCCGGTCTTCGTCACCGAGATGGGCGGGCACCTGTTTCCGCCCTTCCACCACTGGCTGATGGGGCTGGCGCCGACGCAGACCCTGTGGCTCGCGCAATTCGCGCTGGCGACGCTGGTGCTGGTGTTTCCGGGCCGGCGCTTCTTCGCCAAGGGCATCCCGGCGCTGTTGCGCGGCGCACCGGACATGAACAGCCTCGTCGCGGTCGGCACCGCCGCCGCCTGGGGCTATTCCACGGTGGCGACCTTCCTGCCGGATCTGCTGCCCTCCGCCGCCCGCGCGGTCTATTTCGAGGCGGCGGCGGTGATCGTGGTCCTCATCCTGATCGGCCGGCTGCTGGAGGCGCGGGCGCGCGGCCGCGCCGGGGCGGCCATCGCCGGGCTGGTCGGGCTGCAACCCGACACCGCGCATGTCGAGGAGGACGGGCGCTTCGTGGAGCGTCCCGTGGCACAGATCGCCCCCGGCGCGCGCCTGATGATCCGCCCCGGCGAGCGGGTGGCGCTGGACGGGGTGGTGGAGGAAGGCCGCTCCACCCTTGATGAGGCCATGCTGACCGGCGAGGCGATGCCGGTCGCCAAGGCGCCGGGCGACAGGCTGACCGGCGGCACGGTGAACGGCACCGGCACGCTGGTGATGCGCGTGACGCAGGTCGGCGCCGATACGGTGCTCGCCCGCATCGTGGCGATGGTCGAGGAGGCGCAGGGCGCCAAGCTGCCGGTGCAGGCGCTGGTCGACCGCATCACGCTGTGGTTCGTGCCGGTGGTGATGGGGATCGCCGCGCTGACGGTGCTGTTGTGGCTGGCCTTCGGGCCGGGTCTGGCCGAGGCGCTGGTGGCCGGGGTCTCGGTCCTCATCATCGCCTGCCCCTGCGCGATGGGGCTGGCGACGCCGGTCTCGATCATGGTCGGCACCGGGCGCGGGGCGGAGCTGGGCGTGCTGTTCCGGCGCGGCGAGGCGTTGCAGACGCTTTCCGAGGTCACCACCGTCGCCTTCGACAAGACCGGCACGCTGACCGAGGGCAAGCCGGTGCTGACCGACCTGAAACCGGCCTCGCCGCATCTGCTGCGCCTCGCGGCGGCGGTGGAGGCGCAGTCGGAACACCCGCTCGCCCGCGCCGTGGTGACCGCCGCCGAGGCGCAGGGGCTGGACATCCCGCCCGCCGCCGGGTTCGAGGCCGTCCCCGGCTATGGCGCCAGCGCCGAGGTGGAGGGCCAGCGCATCGCCGCCGGCGCCGCGCGGATGTTCCCCGACCTGCCGCAGCACTGGCGGACCGAGGGCGAGGGCTTCGCGGTGCAGGGCAAGACCCCGGTCTATCTGGCGGTGGAGGGCCAGGTGCTCGGCGTGCTCGCGGTGGCCGACCGGGTGAAACCCGGCTCCGCCCCGGCGATCCGGGCGCTGGCTGGGCTTGGCGTTGAAAGCGCCATGGTGACGGGCGACGCGCAGCGGGTGGCGGCGGCCATCGGCTCGGAGCTGGGGGTGGGCCGCATCCATGCCGAGGTGCTGCCGGGCGGCAAGGTCGAGGTGGTGGCCGCGATGAAGCCGGGCGTCGCCTTCGTCGGCGACGGCATCAACGACGCGCCCGCGCTGGCGGCGGCCGATGTCGGCATCGCCATCGGCACCGGCACCGATGTCGCCATCGAGGCGGCGGAGGTGGTGCTGATGTCGGGCGAGCCGATGGGGGTGGCGACCGCGATCCGGCTCAGCCGCGCGGTGATGCGCAACATCCGCGAGAACCTGATCTGGGCCTTCGGCTACAACGCGGCGCTGATCCCGGTCGCGGCGGGGGCGCTGGTGCCCTTCGGCGGGCCGCAGCTCTCGCCGATGCTGGCGGCCGGCGCCATGGCGCTGTCCTCGGTCTTCGTGCTGTCGAACGCGCTGCGGCTGAAGCGGGTGAAGCCGGTGGAGGCGGCATGAACATCAAGGATGTCGCCGCCCGCTCCGGCCTGCCCGCCAAGACCATCCGCTATTACGAGGAGATCGGCCTGATCCGCCCGCTCCGGCGGGAGAACGGCTATCGCAGCTTCCGCGACAGCGACCTGCACAAGCTGGCCTTCATCGGCCGCGCCCGCGGTCTCGGCTTCACCATCGAGGAATGCCGGACCCTGCTCGCGCTCTACGAGGATCGCAGCCGCGCCAGCGCCGATGTGAAGGCGCTCGCCGAGACCCATCTCGACCGGATCGACGCCAAGATCGCCGAATTGCGGACCATGCGCGACACGCTCTCCGAACTGGTCGCCTGCTGCGCCGGCGATTCCCGGCCCGATTGCCCGATCCTGCACGGCTTGGCGCAGGGGGCCGGAACGTGAGAGCGGGCGGCCCCGGCGCGCGGATACCGGAGCCGGGGCGCTCCTGTCATCGGGGAAGAAACCTCCGGTGCGCCTTGGCCCGGTATCCGGCTGGATCGCCCGGCGCGACGCATCCTTCTGTTCCCGACAGAAGGGTGTACGATTTCATTTTCTTAACAATGCCATACAGAGAGAACTTCAACCATTTCCGCAAGTTTGCCACAGGCTGCACCCGGTATGCCGCATCCACCGCTTCGCCTGCCTCGCAGCGGAGAGCAAAGGTTGGCCTGCCGCCTCGATCCCGGCGCCCGCACCCAGCAGGGCCAAACCTCCCGGCCGGAGAATCCCGAAACCCGCAGCCTTCCGCCCCGCCGGCATGGATCATGCCGGACTTCTGCGCCCCATGCGCATTGGACTTCCTGTAGGGAGAGAAGTGGTGGCGAGGGGGGGACTCGAACCCCCGACCCCGCGATTATGAGTCGCGTGCTCTAACCAGCTGAGCTACCTAGCCACTGGCGCGCTAACTAGAGAAGCGGCCGGGGAAGGTCAAGCGGCAATTACGGATTTTCCGCCCGCCCATGCGCCACGCGCGGCCGGCCCGAGGCGGTGACGCTCAGCACCGCTTCGAGGAACATGCTGCGGCCCTCGATCTCGGCCCCCTTCACCTCGCGCTTCACGGTCAGGCGCACCTCCTCGGCCCCGGCGCGGCGGGCGCGTTCGGTGGCCTCGGCGGCGAGCGCGCCCTCCAGCGCGGCCAGCGCCGCCTCGGGATCGGTGAACATCTGGTTGCCGGAGGCGAGATGCGCCACATACCGCCCCTCGCCGGGGCTGGAGACGAGGCCGGTGGCGCGCTGGCTCACCTGCCCCACCACCGCGCCGATGGCATTGGCGACGCCGGCATGTTCGGGCAGCACCATCCGCGTGGCCAGCCGCTCGCCCACCGCGCCGTAATAATAGGGCGCCGAGGCGCCGAGGCCGATCACCGGCACGGCGAGGCCGAGGCGCTGTTCCACCACGCCGCGATGGCCGCCGAGGCCGCGCCGGGTCAGCACATGGCGCGCCAGGATCTCGGGCGTCTCGCCGGCGAAGGCGGGGTCTTCGGCGAAGGCGGCCTCCAGCAGGCAATCCACCGTCTGCGCGGTGAGCTGGCCCACGATCAGCCGCGCCAGAGCCGCCGGTTCCGGCGCGAACCGCTCGCCCTTGCCGGTGCGGCGCCGGCCAATCAGCCGCAGCGCCTTCTCCGCCGCCACCCCGTCCCAGTCGGCGAGGCCGCCGAGGACATGGCTCGCATCCGAAGGGGTGACACCCGCGATCATCACCAGCCCGCGCGCCACCAGCCGGTCCATCGCCGCGACCTCCAGCCGCGAGGTGATCGGCCGGGCCAGCGGCATCGGCTCGGTGATCCGCGCCAGCAGCGCCGCCTCGCGCGGGCCGAGCCCGCCGGCCTGCCCGCCCATCGGCACCACGAAACGGCCGTCGAACTCGCCGGCGAGCTCGGTCGATAGCGCCCGGTCGAGTGCGGCATGGACCATCGCGCCATGCTCGACCGCCAGCAGCGAGACCGGGATCAGCCGGCGCGGGCCGAGGCGCAAGCCCCCCTCCAGCCCCTCTTGCAGCAGATGCACCTCCGAATCGCCGCCGAGGCCCGTGGTGCGCATCGCCACCGCCTCGACCATGGTGCGCCAGCCGCCGACGCGGGCGCCGTCCGGGTCGATCTCGGGCAGGCCGTCCTTCAGCAGCGCCACGTCGGTGGTGGTGCCGCCGATGTCGGAGACCAGCGCGTCGCGCTCGCCGGTCAGCCAGCGCGCGCCGACGATGGAGGCGGCGGGGCCGGACAGGATGGTCTCGATCGGCCGCTCGCGCACCATGGCGGCGGAGATCAGCGCGCCGTCGCCGCGCACCACCATCAGGGGGGCTTCGACGCCGATGGCGGCGAGGTGGCGCTCGCAGGCGGCGACCAGCCGGTCGATCATGCCGATGAGCCGGGCGTTCAGCACCGCGGTCAGCGCCCGTTTCGGCCCGTTGAGCCCGGCCGACAGCTCGTGCGAGCAGGTGACGGGGCGGCCGGTGAGGCGCCGGATCGCGGCGCGCGCCGCGATCTCGTGGGCCGGATTGCGGGTGGCGAAGCGGGACGCGACGGCGAAGCCCATGACCTCGGGGGCGAGGCGCGTCACCTCGGCCTCCAGCCCGGCGAGGTCGAGCGGGGCGGCTTCGGTGCCGGAATGATCGTGCCCGCCCTCGACGCGCAGGACCGGATCGCCGCCGAGCGCCTCGGACAGGCCGGCGCGCTCCATGTCGGCGGCGTCGAAGCCGATGAAGACCAGGGCGACGCGGCCGCCCTGCCCCTCGACCAGCGCATTGGTGGCGAGCGTGGTGGAGAGCGAGACCATGGCGACCTCGGCCGGCGCCACCCGCGCCGCCGCCAGCGCGGCATCCACCGCCCGGCCGATGCCGAGGCTGAGATCGGTCCGCGTGGTCAGCGATTTCGCCTTGCCGATCACCCGCGTCGCGGCCTCGTCCATGATGACCGCATCGGTATAGGTGCCGCCGGTATCGACGCCGAGCAGATAGGCCATGTGCACGTTCTCCTGTTCGCTGCCCCCGTCATAGGCCGAAGGCCGCGCCGGGTCAGCCCCCGGCGGCGACATCGGCAGGTCAGGAAGCGGCAGAGGGCGGAGGAAGCGGCCG
>JBDHSR010000194.1:0-6664 GCA_039808305.1 Gemmobacter sp.
CCGAGCAGCATCCGCTCGCCCAGAACCGCATCCAGCATCCGCACCGCCGCGCCGCGCGCCCGATCCGCCATGATCCGCCTGCCCTTGTTCCCCGATCCCGCGCCCGTATATCATGGGCCATCCGCCGGCAAGAAAGGATCGCCATGACCCGCGAAGCGAAAGACCTGCCGCCCGAGGCGCTGCGCGCGCTGGCCGAAGCCGAGGAACGCCGCAAGACCGCGCGACAGCCGGATCTGCCGCCGGAACTCGGCGGACGCGACGGGCCGGAGCCTGTGCGTTTCGGCGACTGGGAGAAGAAGGGCATCGCCGTCGATTTCTGATCACGGCGGGCGCGGCCGGCGCAGCGGCAGCGGGCACCCCGCCTCCGGCAGGGCCGGAAGGACGGGCGGACGGAGCCGCCGGCCGATCCGCACCGGCAGCAGCCAGAATAACAGCAAGATCAGGAAGTCGAACATGGTTCCCCCGGCTTTCCCGCAGGAAAACCGGAAAAGGTTCACATCCGGTTAAGCCGCGCCCTCAATCGGCGAGGCCCAGCACATCCATCATGTCATATTCGCCGGGGCCGCGATCCTGCCCCCAGAGCGCCGCCTTCAGCGCGCCGCGCGCGAAGATCGCGCGGTCGGTGGCGACATGGCGCAGGATGATCCGCTCGCCCTCGCCGGCGAAGAGCACGTCATGCTCGCCCACGATGTCGCCGCCGCGGATGGCGGAAAAGCCGATGGCGCCGCGCGCCCGCGCTCCGGTGATGCCGTCGCGCCCCGACTCGCGCGCCTCGTCCAGCAGGACACCGCGCCCCTCCGCCGCCGCCGCGCCCAGCATCAGCGCTGTGCCGGAGGGCGCGTCGACCTTGCGGTTGTGATGCGCCTCGACGATCTCGACATCCCAATCGGCATCGAGCGCCCGCGCCACCTTTTTCGTGAGCTGCACCAAGAGGTTGACCCCGAGGCTCATGTTCCCGGCCCGCACGATCACCGCATGGCGGGCGGCGGCGGCGATCTTCGCCAGATGCTCGGCCTCCAGCCCCGTCGTGCCGATCACATGCACCGCGCGGGCCTGCGCGGCCAAGGCCGCGAACTCCACCGTCGCGGCGGGGGCGGTGAAGTCGATCACCGCCTGCGCCCTGGCGAACGCCTCCAGCGCGTCGTCGGTCACCGCCACGCCGACCGGCGCGCCGCCGAGGCATTCGCCGACATCGCACCCGATCCAAGGGTGGCCCGTGCGCTCCACCGCGCCGACCAGCCGCGCCCTGTCACTGGCCAGAACGGTGCGCAGCAGCATCTGCCCCATCCGCCCCGAGGCGCCCGTGATCACGATTCCCGGCAGGTCCGCCATGCCCGTCTCCCTTCCGCTTTTCCGCCCCATAGCGCGCAACATCCGCGCCGAAAAGCCCGCCGTTGCGGGGCGGCGCCGAAACGCCTACATGGGGGGCATGTCGAAACACCGCTCCTCCTCGGCCGAAGGCCCCTCGCAGCGCCAGCTTCGCGTCGGCGAACTGATCCGGCGCACGCTGTCCGACGTGCTGAACCGGGCCGAGATCCACGACCCGGACCTCAACCGCATGTCGATCACCGTGGGCGAGGTGCGCTGCTCGCCCGACCTGAAGGTGGCGACGGCCTATGTCATGCCGCTGATGGGCTCGGTTCCGGTGGAGGACGCCATCGCGGCGCTGGCCCGCAACAAGGCGGAGCTGCGGCACCGGATCGGCGGGGCGCTGACGCTGAAATACACCCCCGACCTGCGCTTCCGCCCCGACACGACCTTCGACCAGCTCGACGAGACGCGGCGGCTTTTCGCGGATGAGAAGGTGCGGCGCGACCTGGCGCAGCCCGATGACGAAGATGATGCGTAAGCTGCTGGCGGCGCTGGCCTTTCTGGCCACGCCCGCCTTCGGCGCCCCCTGCGCGCAGACCGCGTTCGAGGGGACCCGCTTCACGCTGTGCGAGGTGCGGGCGGGCGAGGATCTGCGGCTTTTCCACAGCGACGCCTCCGGCCTGCTCGGCTCGTTCGGCGCGGTGAACAAGATGCTGGCGGCGGAGGGCAGGACGCTCGGCTTCGCGATGAATGCCGGGATGTATCACGCGGACCGCGAGCCGGTCGGGCTTTACATCGAGAACGGGCAGGAGCGGACGCCCATCGTCACCGGCGCCTCGGCCGGCAATTTCGGGATGCTGCCGAACGGGGTGTTCTGCATCGGCGAGAGCGGTTTCAGCATCACCGATTCGCGGGATTTCGCGGCGCAGCCCGCCGCCTGCCGCTTCGCCACCCAATCCGGGCCGATGCTGGTGAAACAGGGCGCCCTGCATCCGCGCTTCATTCCCGGCGGCGACAGCCGCTATCTGCGCAACGGCGTAGGGGTGAGCGCCGACGGCCGGCGCGCGGTTTTCGCGATCTCCGAGGACGCGGTGAATTTCGACACCTTCGGGCGGCTGTTCCGCGATGCGCTGAACCTGCCCGACGCGCTTTATTTCGACGGCAAGATCTCGCGGCTTTACGCGCCGGCGCTGCGGCGGTCGGATCTCGGGCTGCCGATGGGGCCGATCGTCGGGCTGGTGGTGCCGAAACCTTGACGCCCCCGCGCCGCGCGGCTAGCAGGCGGGCCTTCTGGCTGGCGGAGGATGGCATGGCGCGGACGAAGAAGGGGCGGGCGGTTTCCGGCTGGGTCGTGATCGACAAGCCGGCGGGCGTGACCTCAACCGCGGTGGTCAACAAGGTGAAATGGGCGTTCCAGGCGCAGAAGGCGGGCCATGCCGGCACGCTCGACCCGGCGGCGACCGGGGTTCTGGCGGTGGCGCTGGGCGAGGCCACCAAGACCGTGCCCTACATCACCGACGCGCTGAAATGCTACCGTTTCATGGTGACGCTCGGCGCCGCCACCACGACCGACGATGCCGAGGGCACGGTGGTGGAGACCAGCGCCGCGCGCCCCTCGGACACCGAAATCGCCGAGGCACTGGCGGGCTTCCAGGGCGAGATCATGCAGGTGCCGCCGCAATTCTCGGCCGTGCGGGTGGAGGGCGAGCGCGCCTACGACCTCGCCCGCGAGGGGGTGGAGATGGAGCTTGCCGCCCGCCCGCTCTGGGTGGAGCGGCTGGAGATGGTGGCGCGCCCCGACCCCGATCATGTCGAGCTGGAGATGGTCTGCGGCAAGGGCGGCTATGTGCGCTCCATCGCCCGCGATCTGGGGCGGGTGCTGGGCTGCCTCGGCCATGTGGCCTGGCTGCGCCGGGTCTGGTCCGGCCCGTTCGACGCCGACAAGGGCGCAAGCCTCGAAGAGATCGACCGGCTGGCCCGCAGCCCGGAGATCGACGCGCTGCTCCTGCCGCTGGAACTCGGCCTCGCCGATCTGCCGAAGGCCGTGGCGACGCCGGAGGGCGCGGCGCGGCTGGGCAACGGCAATCCCGGCATGGTGATCGCGCATGATGTCGCCTATGGCGACGAGGCCTGGGCCGAGTATCAGGGCCGGGCCATCGCGGTCGGCATCTACCGCGCGGGCGAACTGCACCCGAGCCGCGTGTTCAATCGCTAGACGGCACCAGCCGGATCGCCGCCGGATCCAGCCCCGCGCCATTCGCCACCATGGCGAGCGGCTTGCCGTCGAGGTGCAGCTCCACATCCGCCGTTCCTTCGACGGGGCGCAGTTCCAGCACCGGATGGGGATGCGCCTCGGGGTCGTATTGGATCTCCAGCGCATCCTCCGTCGCGTCGAAATCCATGATCCGCGCGCCGTCGCCGGCTTCCAGCCAGTCGCCCAGACGGAAGGTATCGGCCCCGGCGCCGCCCGTCATGTAGTCCAGCAGGCCGCCGGTCATCGTATCGTCGCCATCGCCGCCATTGAGGAAATCCACCTGCCCGTCCTGCGGCGCCTCCGGGTCATGGCCGATCAGCAGGTCATCGCCGGCATCGCCGTCGAGCGTATCCGAACCATGCCCGCCTTCCAGCGTATCAGCGCCGAAACCGCCGGTCAGCCAGTCGTCGCCCAGATCGCCCAACAGACTGTCCGCCCCGCTGCCGCCGAGCAGCGAGTCGTCGCCCCGCCCGCCATCCAGCCGGTCGGCCCCGCCATGCCCCGCCAGCAGATCCCGCCCGCCGCCGCCCGAGAGCGTGTCGCGCCCGGCCTCGCCCTGCATCGCATCGCCGCCGCCACCGCCCGACAGCAGATCGGCGCCGCGCCCGCCATGGAGGTGATCGTCGCCGCGCCCGCCCGCCAGATCGTCCGCGCCCCCCCGGCCCACGATCTGATCGTCGCCGCCGCGGCCATGGATCTCGTCGTCGCCGGCGCCGCCGGCGAGCTTGTCGTTGCCGGCGGTCCCCTCCATGGGTGGCGCCTCGCGGTCATAGTCGAGCAGATCGCCATCGCCGGCGGAGGCGGAATCGTCCTCCGGCTCCGGCGGAGCATCGTCCTCCTCCTGAGCCCCGGGGCGCACCATCAGCGCATCCAGCATCAGCCCGGCGCTTACCGCCGCTCCCAGCAATCCGATCAGTCCCAGCACGGCAAGAGCCTCCACCCATAGCAGCGCGACCGGGCGGCGCGCGGCACGCCCAATCCCCTGTCAACGTTGGAAATTCAGCCCGCCAAACATGGCATAAAGGCGGCGGGCCGGCCATGGGAACACGGAGAAATCTTCGACATTGGTTAAAATGCTCCGCACCGCGCCGGCGAGAAACAGCCTTTCCTTTCGGCCGGATTTCCCGTATAGGCGCGCATCCGCCCTCACCGGCGGAAACAGGGCCTTGCTGGACGACATCCCGGCTCGCGCCGTCCCTCTAACCCTGAAAAGGAGATCACGATGTCGATCACCGTGGAAGAAAAAGCCCGTCTGATCAAGGAATACGCGACCAAGGAAGGCGACACCGGCTCGCCCGAGGTTCAGGTCGCCATCCTCAGCTCGCGCATCGCGACGCTGACCGAGCACTTCAAGACCCACCGCAAGGACAACCATTCCCGCCGTGGCCTGCTGATGCTCGTGGCGCAGCGCCGCAAGCTGCTCGACTATCTGAAGGGCAAGGACGAAGCCCGCTACCAGTCGCTGATCTCGCGTCTGGGCCTGCGTCGCTGATACGGCAAGACGCGCCCCTCGCGGGCGCGTCTTTCTTTTCGAGCCCCGGTCCGGGGATGAGGGTCCAGCGCCATCGGGCTTCGTGGCGCGGGAAAGAGGAAAGAGACAGGAGCCACGGGCAGGAGGCCCGTACGCAACCGCTTGGCCGGGCGGAGGGTCCCCCGGCACCGATTAGGAAAACACATGTTCAATATCACCAGGAAGTCGATCCAGTGGGGCAACGAGACCCTGACGCTCGAAACCGGCAAGGTGGCGCGTCAGGCCGATGGCTCCGTGATCGCCACGCTGGGCGAGACCAGCGTCATGGCCAACGTGACCTTCGCCAAACAGGCGAAACCGGGCCAGGACTTCTTCCCGCTGACCGTCCACTATCAGGAAAAATACTACGCCGCCGGCAAGATCCCCGGCGGTTTCTTCAAGCGTGAGGCCCGCCCGTCCGAGAAGGAGACGCTGGTCTCCCGCCTGATCGACCGGCCCTGCCGTCCGCTGTTCGTGCCGGGCTTCAAGAACGAGGTTCTGGTGATGGCCACCGTGCTGTCCTGCGACCTCGCGAACGATCCCGACATCGTGGCGATGATCGCGGCCTCGGCGGCGCTGACCCTCTCGGGCGTGCCCTTCATGGGGCCGATCGGCGCGGCGCGCGTCGGCTTCGTCGACGGGCAATATGTGCTGAACCCGGCCATGGACGACATGACCCAGCTTCGCCACAAGCCCGACCAGCGACTCGACCTGGTGGTCGCCGGCACCAAGACCGCCGTGATGATGGTGGAATCGGAAGCCTACGAGCTGACCGAGGACGAGATGCTCGGCGCGGTGAAATTCGGCCATGAGGCGATGCAGCCGGTGATCGACCTGATCATCGACCTCGCCGAAAGCGCCGCGAAGGAACCCTTCGATTTCGCCCCGGCGGATTACAGCGCGCTTTACGCCAAGGTGAAGGCGGCGGGCGAGGTGCAGATGCGCGCGGCCTTCGCGCTGCGCGACAAGCAGGAACGCACCAACGCCATCGCGGCGGCGGTGACGGCGATCAAGGCCGCGCTGCCGGAAGAGGATCAGGCCGATCTCAACCTCGGCTCGGCGATCAAGAAGCTGGAATCCGACATCCTGCGCGGCGATGTGGTGGCGAACGGCACCCGCATCGACGGGCGCGACACCAAGACCGTGCGTCCGATCGTGGCGGAGACCGGCATCCTGCCGCGCGCCCATGGCTCGGCGCTGTTCACCCGCGGCGAGACCCAGGGCCTCGTGGTCACCACGCTCGGCACCGGCGAGGACGAGCAGATCATCGACGCGCTGAACGGCAACTACCGCTCCAACTTCCTGCTGCACTACAACTTCCCGCCCTATTCGGTCGGCGAAGTGGGCCGCGTGGGTTCGCCCGGCCGCCGCGAGATCGGCCATGGCAAGCTGGCCTGGCGCGCGCTGCAGGCCGTGCTGCCGGCGCCGACCGATTTCCCCTACACCATCCGCGTGGTGTCGGAGATCACCGAGTCGAACGGCTCCTCCTCGATGGCCTCGGTCTGCGGCGGGTCGCTGTCGATGATGGATGCGGGCGTGCCGCTGAAGGCGCCGGTCGCCGGCGTCGCCATGGGCCTGATCCTGGAAGA
>JBDHSR010000195.1:0-6655 GCA_039808305.1 Gemmobacter sp.
GCCGGGCAGCGCCCGACCGCCCCCTCGGGCGGGCGCTTCGGGGACGCTGGCGCGGGGATCGAACTTAGGCGGTGCTCAGCCATAAAGCGGCGACCACAAGCGTTGTAGCGCCCACCCGGCGGCCGGGCGCTGCCCTATGTTGTGCGGGGTGGAAACCGGCAGGACGATGGTCTTTGCCGAGGCCTCCCTCGGCGAAATCCGCCCCGCTCTCAGTCGCCCAGCTTGGCGTGCACCTCGTCGAGGTCGATCTCGCCCACCGGCATCTTGTTGCCAGGATTGTCGAAATCGTATCTGAACAACTGGAAGTCGCGCTTGTAGATCTCCCAGACCAGATGGCGCGACAGGTCGTCGAAGTAATCCTCGACCGGGTGCAGCCGCTTCGGCCCATGCCCCTCGCTCTCGTTGAACTTCGGGATCTTCTTCAGGTTGACCTTCTTCTTCACCTTGATGCTGTCGAGGACATGGCCCATCCCCTCGTCGAACTTCTCGGTGAAGAAGATGTGGTCGTAACGCCCGCCATTCACGATGAAGGTCGAGACATGGCCCGACATGGCCGACCAGTGGATGTCCGGCTCCATCGGCTTGCGGAAGCGGATGGTGTCGCGCGCGAAGAGCAGGAAGCGGCGGAAGCTGGCGATCTGGTCGAATTCCTGCTTGCCGTCGTCGCCGCCGACCTCGATGCCGTATTTCTGCACCAGCAGCGGCACCAGGTTGCCGCGGTAGCGCTTGCCGTTGCGCTGGATGCCGCAGATCTTGTCGAAGAAGCTGGACAGGATCCGGGTATAGGGGTTGCGCACGCAGGTGAAGGCATAGGATTTATGCTTTTTCACGTTCTTCTCGATCAGCGGCTGGCTGGCCTCCAGGCTCCATTTGTGCAGGCCGGCGGTGGCGTCGTGGATGTCGCCATCGAAGAACTTGCCGTGATCCGAATAGAACATGATCTGTCCGATCGTGGAGCAGGCGCATTTCGGCACGACACGATACACGACACTCTCACTCTCCGTCATCCAGGTGCCGGGGAACCCCATAAGCCTTGCCTCCGATCGCTCTGCCCCCGCCGGACGCGGCGGGTCACTTGCTTGTGCCGCAAAAAAGCAAACAAACTCTGTCTTTTCAATGACCCGTAAAGCACTTTATGGAAACAGTGTGCGGCAAAGGGCAGTCCGAGTTTCATAAATGGCAAAAATCGCCTACATCCTTCTCTGCCACAAGGACCCGGAAGGGATCATCGCGCAGGCGCAGCGCCTCACCGCCGCGGGGGATTACATCGCGATCCACTTCGACGCCCGGGCCCGGCGCGAGGATTACGACCGGATTCGCGCCGAGCTGGCGGCCAACCCCTCGGTCGCCTTCGCGAGGAAGCGGCTGAAATGCGGCTGGGGCGAATGGAGCCTGGTCGACGCCTCGCTCCAGGCCGTGCGGGCGGCGGTCGACGCCTTCCCGCGCGCCACGCATTTCTACATGCTGTCGGGCGACTGCATGCCGATCAAGTCGGCCGAATACGCGCATGACTTCCTCGACCGCGAGGAGGCCGACTATATCGAGAGCTTCGATTTCTTCACCTCCGACTGGATCAAGACCGGGATCAAGGCCGAACGGCTGATCTACCGCCACTGGTTCAACGAACGCACCCATAAATGGCTGTTCTACACCTCGCTCGACCTGCAACAGCGCTTCGGGCTGGAACGCAGGATCCCCGAGGATCTGTCGATCCAGATCGGTTCGCAATGGTGGTGCCTCAGGCGGCGGACGGTGGAATGGATCCTCGATTTCTGCCGCCGGCGCCCGGATGTGATGCGCTTCTTCCGCACCACCTGGATCCCCGACGAGACCTTCTTCCAGACGCTGGTGCGCCATCTGGTGCCGCAGGACGAGATCCGTACCCGCACGCTCACTTTCCTCATGTTCACCGACTACGGCATGCCGGTGAATTTCTACAACGACCAGTACGACCTGCTGACCTCGCAGGACTACCTGTTCGCCCGCAAGATCTCTCCCGACGCGCTCGACCTGAAGGAGCGGCTGGGCCGGCTCTACACCACCGAGGGCGCGCGGTTCTCGATCTCGAACGAGGGGCGCAGCCTTTTCCGCTTCCTGAGCGGGCGCGGCCGCGTCGGCCGCCGCTTCGCCCCCCGCTTCTGGGAAACCGAGGCGAGCCTCGGGCGCGAGCGCACGCTGCTCATCGTCACCTGCAAGAAATGGCATGTCGCCAAGCGCCTGGTCGAGCAGATCCGGCGGGTGACCGGGATGCCGGCGGTGGACTACCTGTTCAACGAGGCCTCGACCCCGCTTCCCGATCTGGGCGGGATCCAGTCCACCACCGAAAAGCGCACCCGGCACCGGCGGGCGCTGGTGCGGATGCTGTTCGACTACTGGTCTACCGACCGGCTGCTGCTGTGCATCGACCCCGGCAATGTCGACCTCATCCAGGACTTCTACAGCGACAAGTCGACCGTCCGCCTGCTGGAGATCGAGTGCCGCTTCTCCGACGACTACCTGCTGGGCCATGCCCGCCGCGTCGGGCTCGCCAGCGACAGCAGCCCGCCCGAGGTGCTGGAGCGGCTGCTGCCGACCATCCGCTACGACGTGAAATTCGAAAGCGACCGCATCCGCGACGCCGATTTCGAGAACTTCCATCGCATCCGGCAATCTGCCACGGTGGAGGAGAATACCGGCGCGCTGGCCGCATTCCTCGGCATCTCCCGCGACAAGGCGCGCGAGATCGCCGAGACCCATTATCTTTTCGTGGACTGAAACCGATGCCCTACGCTTACGACCCCCAGAACATCTTCGCCCGCATCCTGCGCGGCGAGATCCCCAACAAGACGGTGCTGGAAACCGCCCATACGCTGGCTTTCCACGACATCCAGCCGCAGGCGCCGGTGCATGTGCTGGTGATTCCGAAAGGCCCCTACGTCACCTACGACCATTTCTGCCGCGACGCCTCCGAGGCCGAGATCGCCGATTTCGCCCGCACCGTGGCGCAGGTCTGCGAGATGACGGGCGTGCGGCCGGGCGCGGGCGGGCAGGGCTTCCGCGCCATCACCAATGCCGGCGAGCATGGCGTGCAGGAAGTGCCGCATTTCCACCTGCATATCCTCGGCGGCCGGCCGATGGGGCGGATGGTGGCGCGGGCCGACTGACGCGCGCCGGCGCCTGGTCTTTGCTTCTTGCCCAAATACTCGAAAGACCTGCCCGGCCCCGCGCGGGGGCCGGGCAGGGGCGTCATTCCGCCGCCAGCGGCGCCTCGTCGACCAGCGCCACGATGTCGAGCATGATGCGGTTCAGCTCGAAATCCTTCGGCGTGTAGACCGCGGCCACGCCCATTGCGCGCAGCCGCGCGGCGTCCTCCTCGGGGATGATGCCGCCGACGACGACCGGGATATGGGTGAGCCCGGCCGCGCGCATCCGCTCCATCATCTCCGAGATCAGCGGGAGATGGCTGCCCGACAGGATCGACAGGCCCACCACATGCACATCCTGCTCGGCGGCGGCCGAGACGATCTCGGCCGGGGTCAGGCGGATGCCCTCGTAATGGATCTCCATGCCGCAATCGCGGGCGCGGGCGGCGATCTGCTCGGCGCCGTTGGAATGGCCGTCGAGCCCGGGCTTGCCGACCAGGAAGCTGAGCTGCCGGCCCAGTTTCGACGACACCGCCGAGACCGCCTCGCGGATCGGCTCCAGCCCCTCGGTGCGGTTGGAGCGGTTTTTCGACACGCCGGTCGGGCCGCGATACTGGCCGAAGGCGGCGCGCACCGTGGCGCCCCATTCGCCGGTGGTGGCGCCCGCCTTGGCGGCGGCGATGGAGGCCGGCATGACATTGGCGCCGCCGGCGCAGGCCTCGCGCAGCGCGGCGAGCGCGGCCTGCACCTTCGCCTCGTCGCGGCTCGCGCGCCAGGCTTGCAGCCGCTCGATCTGGTCGCGCTCGGCGGCCTCGTCCACCACCATGATGGCGCCGTCGCCGGCGGTCAGCGGCGAGGGCGCGGCCTCGGTCCAGCGGTTCACGCCGACGACCACGGTCTCCTTCGCCTCGATCCGGGCGATGCGCTCGGCATTGGCCTCGACCAGCCGGCCCTTCATGTATTCGATGGCGGCGACCGCGCCGCCCATCGCGTCGATCTGCGCCAGCTCGGTCCGCGCGCCGTCCTTCAGCGCCTCGACCTTGCGGTCCACCGCCGGGTTGCCGTCGAACAGATCCTCGTATTCCAGAAGATCGGTCTCGTAGGCCAGGATCTGCTGCATCCTCAGCGACCATTGCTGGTCCCAGGGGCGCGGCAGGCCGAGCGCCTCGTTCCAGGCGGGAAGCTGCACGGCGCGGGCGCGGGCCTTCTTCGACAGGGTGACCGCCAGCATCTCGATCAGGATGCGGTAGACGTTGTTTTCCGGCTGCTGCTCGGTCAGGCCGAGGCTGTTCACCTGCACCCCGTAGCGGAAGCGGCGATACTTGGCGTCGGCGATGCCGTAGCGGGTTTGCAGGATCTCGTCCCACAGGTCCACGAAGGCCCGCATCTTGCACATCTCGGTCACGAAGCGGATGCCCGCGTTTACAAAAAACGAGATCCGGCCGACCATATTGGGGAAATCCGCCGGGGAAACTTTCCCTTTCAGATCATCCAGCACCGCGCAGGCGGTGGCGAGCGCGAAGGCCAGCTCCTGCTCCGGCGTGGCGCCGGCCTCTTGCAGGTGATAGGAACACACGTTCATCGGGTTCCATTTCGGCAGGTGCTTCTGCGTATAGGCCGCCACATCGGTGATCATCCGCAGCGAGGGCTTGGGCGGACAGATATAGGTGCCGCGCGACAGGTATTCCTTGATGATGTCGTTCTGCACCGTGCCTTGCAGCTTGGTGACATCCGCCCCCTGTTCCTCGGCCACCGCGATATAGAGCGCGAGCAGCCAGGGCGCGGTGGCGTTGATCGTCATCGAGGTGTTCATCTGCTCCAGCGGGATCTGGTCGAACAGCGCCCGCATGTCGCCCAGATGGCCGACCGGCACGCCGACCTTGCCCACCTCGCCCCGGCTGAGCTCGTGGTCGCTGTCATATCCGGTCTGGGTCGGCAGGTCGAAGGCCACCGACAGCCCGGTCTGCCCCTTGGCGAGGTTGGTGCGGTAAAGCTCGTTCGACGCTTTCGCCGTGGAATGGCCGGCATAGGTGCGGAACAGCCAGGGGGTTTCCTTCGCAGCGGTCATGTCGGAGCCTCGTGAATCGGTTTGGCAATTTTATTGCTTGCGGGAAGTTATGCTTGAAAGAATGTGGCGGTGTCAATTCGCTGCGACGCGGCAAAAGCGGTGATGTGGCGCAGAAACTCCGGTGGAGCGTTCCGGCCCGGGATGGCCCGGCGCTACGGGTCCCGGGCGGGTGGAACACCGCCGGGGAGAAAATCATATTCATTAAGTTGAATTTATTTATATGGCATGGTATCCAGCCGCAAAGGGCGCATGGGGCGCCCGGTTCAAGGAGATCTGCAATGACATTGGATCGCGCGATTCTGCGTTTTGCCGGGGTGATGGTGCTGCTGAGCGTGGCGCTCACGCTCTGGGTCTCGCCTTATTTCGTCTGGTTCACCGTGTTCATCGGGCTGAACCTGCTGCAATCCTCGTTCACCGGCTTCTGCCCGGCGGCGTCGGTCTTCCGCAGGCTGGGCATCAAGACGGGCTGCGCCTTCGAATAGGGATTGATGCAGGTCATGGCGGGTCGGAAATCCTCAGGTGAAAATTTGTTGCACTCCGGTATAGTGCGCGGACAACAGACAAGGAGGACCATATGACCCGCAAGATCCTTTGCCCCACCGACGGAACCGACCATTCCAACCTCGCGGTGGCGCATGCCGCTGAATTGGCTCAGAAATTCGGGGCCGCGCTGTCGATCTGCGTGGTGAATGTCGCCCATGGCGGGGCGAAGGGGCCGCTGATTCACCATTGGACCAATGACGAGGTCTCGGTTCTGCTCGACAAGGCGGCGGCACTGGCGGCGTCGCATGGCATGGCCGAGGTGAAGCGCGTCGACATCATCAGCCGCGAGGCGGCGACCGGCATCGTGCATTACGCCGAGACCAACGGCTACGATCACATCGTGGTCGGCACCGGCGACAAGCGCGGGATTTCGCGGCTGATGCTGGGCTCGGTCGCGGCCGATGTGATGGCGCGGGCGCATTGCACGGTGACCGTGGCGCGCTGAGGCTGTAACGCCCGGCGGTTTTCCTCTATGCTGCGTCGCGGCATGGAGGATTCGCATGGGCAAGGTCATCACGATCGCGCAGCAGAAGGGCGGGGCGGGCAAGACCACGCTGGCCGTCAACCTCGCCGTCTGCATGCTGCGGCAGGGGCTGAGCGTGGCGCTGCTGGACAGCGATCCGCAGGGCAGCCTCGGCCGCTGGTTCATGACCCGGCTCGACCGTCTGGGCGAGCCGGACGTGACCTTCTCCACCGCCTCGGCCTGGGGCGTGGGCTACGAATGCCGCAAGCTGCGCGACACGCATGACGTGGTGATCGTCGACACGCCGCCCAAGGTGGACAGCGATCTGCGCCCGGCGCTGCGCGAGGCCGATCTGGTGCTGGTGCCGGTCGCGGCCAGCCATGTCGACCTCTGGGCGACCGATGGTGTGCTGGATCTGGTGGCGCGCGAAAGCGGCCGGGCGCTGATCGTGCTGAACCG
>JBDHSR010000196.1:0-6594 GCA_039808305.1 Gemmobacter sp.
TCGCCCCGCCAAGGCTTTCCCGTCCCCCTCTTTCGGCTTGCAGCCGGGCGGCGGTGATGCGACCCCTTGGCGTCCCCGGTCCGGAGCCCCTCATGCGTCCCCTGCGCGGCATCGCCTACAAGCTCGCCTCCGTCGTGGTGTTCATCACCATGTCGGCGCTCATCAAATCCACCGCCGATCATGTTCCGGCCGGCGAGGCGGTGTTCTTCCGCTCGTTCTTCGCCATTCCGGTGATCGCGGTCTGGCTGATGACGCGCGGCGAATGGCCGGAGGGGCTGCGGGTGCGCAACCCGATGGGCCATGTCTGGCGCGGCGTGGCGGGCACCTGCGCCATGGGCCTCGGCTTCGCGGGCCTCGCCTATCTGCCGCTGCCCGAGGTGACGGCGATCGGCTATGCCGCGCCGCTGCTCACCGTGGTCTTCGCGGCGATGTTCCTGGGCGAGGAGGTGCGGCTTTTCCGCATCTCCGCCGTCGCGCTGGGGGTGGCGGGGGTGATGATCGTGCTCTGGCCCCGGCTGACGGTGACGCAGGGCGGCCTGCCGGGCCATGCCGAGGCGCTGGGGGCGATGCTGGTGCTGGGCGGCGCGGTCTGCGCCGCGCTGGCGCAGGTCTTCGTGCGCAAGCTGGTCTCGACCGAGAAGACCCCCGCCATCGTCTTCTGGTTCTCGCTGACCTCGACGACGCTGGCGCTGATCACCCTGCCTTTCGGCTGGGTCCTGCCCACGGCGGGCGAGGCCGCGACGCTGGTTCTCGCCGGGCTGCTCGGCGGGGTCGGGCAGATCCTGCTGACCTCCAGCTACCGCGAGGCCGACGCCTCGCTGGTGGCGCCGTTCGACTATGCCTCGATGCTGTTCGCGCTGGCGATCGGCTACACGGTGTTCGGCGAGGCGCCCACCCTGCCGATGCTGGCCGGCGCGAGCCTCATCATCACCGCCGGCATCCTCATCATCTGGCGCGAGCGGCAACTGGGCCTCGAACGGGCGCGCCAGCGCAAGGCGATGACGCCCTGAACCGGCGGCGCGCGCCGGTCAGGCGCGCATCAGCACCTTCGCCTCATGCGATTTCAGCGTCATGCGGGCGGATTCGAAGCGGCCCGGCAGGTCGGATGCCGAAAGTTCGGGGAAGATCTTCAGCAACTCGTCGCGTTCCGGCGCGTCGATCCCCGCCATGGTCCGCTCGCCGGGCTGGAAGCTTTCGCTCCACGCCCCCTCGGCCAGCACGATCTCGTGGCGGTCGAACAGCAGGTGCATGTAGGTCACCTCGCCCACCCGCCGCTCCGCGATGCCGGGCAGGCCGGCGAGATGGATCGCCCGCACCAGCACCTCGTCATCGCCGAACATCAGCTCGGCCCGCGCCCCGGCGACCAGCATGCGATGCTGGCGCGACACCATCATGTCGCGCTGCGGCAGCCCGTCGCCCAGCGCGCCGGCCGCGATCCGCACCGGATGGAGCGCCGGGTCGGCGATCAGCTCGCCGATCCCCAGCCGGCGCCGGCCGATCCAGCGGACGGGTTGCAGACCGTGGTCGCGGGTCAGCACCAGATCGCCCACCTCCAGCGTCTCGATGGGCCGCTCGCCGGCCGCGGTCATGATCCGGGTGCCGGGGGTGAAACAGGAGATGACCTGCTCGATATTGGAGAAGGTCAGCGTGCCGCTGACATTGCCCCACATGTCGAGGAACTGGACGACGCCGTTCTCGGGGTTCGACGGGTCGCGGACGATGCGGAACGGCCCGAGCCCGCTGAGATCGAGCACGTCGATCTCGTCGCCGGTCTCGGCGCCGTCCACCGTATCGCCAAGTCCGGCATAGATGTAATCGGAGCCATGGCCGCCGATGATCAGGTCGTTGCCGGCCCCGCCATGGATCGTGTCGTCGCCATCGCCGCCATTGAGCAGATCGTTGCCGTCGCCGCCCAGCAGCAGGTCGAGCCCGCTTCCGCCCAGCAGCGTGTCATTCCCCGCATCGCCCCACAGCGTGTCGTTGCCGGCCCCGCCCGAGAGGCTGTCATTGCCGTCGCCGCCGAAGGCCGAATCCGCGCCGTCGCCACCGCTCAGCGTATCGTTGCCATAGCCGCCATAAAGCGTGTCGTTGCCCGTCCCGCCATCCAGCGTGTCGTTGTCGTAGCCGCCGTCGAGCAGGTCGTCGCCCTCGCCCCCGGCCATCGAATCGGAGCCGAACCCGCCATGGAGCGTGTCATGCCCCGCCCCGCCATCCATGAGGTCGTTGTCATGGCCGCCATCGAGACTGTCCTGCCCGTCGCCGCCATAGAGGGTATCGGCGCCATTGCCGCCGACCAGCGTGTCGTCGCCGGCGCCGCCCGAGACGGAATCGTTGTTCTCGCCGCCATTGATCGAATCGTTGCCCGCGCCGCCGATCAGCGTGTCGTTGCCGGTGCCGCCGTCGATCACGTCATGGCCGTCGCCGCCGTCGAGGCTGTCATTGCCGTCGCCGCCGTAAAGCGTGTCGTTGCCCGCCCCGCCCAGCGCTGTATCGTGGCCGGTGCCGGAATCCAGCAGGTCGTCGCCCGTTCCGCCATCCAGCCGGTCGTCGCCGTCGCCGCCCTGAAGCTGGTCGTTGCCGGCATCCCCCGCGAGCGTATCGTTGCCGGTGCCGCCCTGGATCAGGTCGTTGCCGTCGCCGCCGGCCACGCTGTCGGCATCGTCGCCGCCATAGAGGGAATCGTCGCCCGCCCCGCCGGAGATCGTGTCGCTGCCGGTGCCGCCGAGGATGCTGTCCTCGCCATCGCCGCCGGAGAGCTGGTCCTGCCCGCCGCCGCCGAAAAGCGTGTCGTTGCCGGTGCCGCCATCGACCAGATCGTTGCCGTTGCCGCCATCGACACTGTCATTGTCGCCGCCGCCATAGAGCGAGTCGTTGCCCTCGCCGCCATAGATCAGGTCGAAGCCGGCGCCGCCGCCGATGGTATCGTTGCCATTGCCGCCGTCGAGGGTATCGTTCCCGTCTCCCCCCAGCAGGCTGTCATGGCCCTCGCCGCCATAGAGCGTGTCGTTGCCCGCGCCGCCGTCCAGCGTGTCGTTGCCGTTGCCGCCGTCCAGCCGGTCGGCCCCGTCGCCGCCCAGCAGACTGTCCGAACCCTCGCCGCCATAGAGCGTGTCGTTCTCCGAACCGCCGTCCAGCGTGTCGTTGCCATTGCCGCCATCCAGGCTGTCGACCCCCTCGCCGCCGAGCAGGCTGTCATGGCCCTCGCCGCCATAGAGGATGTCGTTGCCCGCGCCGCCCTCGGCGGTATCGTTGCCGGCGCCGGTGTCGAGCGTGTCGTTGCCCTCGCCGCCCTGAAGCAGATCCTGGCCGTCGCCGCCCAGGAGACTGTCATTGCCCTCGTCGCCCGACAGGGTGTCGTCGCCGGTGCCGCCGATCAGCGTATCCTGCCCGGTGCCGCCATAGACGATGTCATTCGCCCCGCGCGCGTCGATATAATCGTTGCCCGCCGCGCCGTAGAAGATGTTGGTATAGACATCGCCCGACAGGCCCTGGCCGTCGAAGCCGTAGATCGTGTCGTTATAGGCCGAGCCGTAAACCCCGTCGACGCCGCTCAGAATATCGCCGGCGGCATGGCCGCCATAGCCGTAGCCCGAGGTCAGATCGACCTGGATCGCCGCGTTCGAGGCGCTGTAATCCACATAGTCCAGATCCTCGCCGCCATAGAGCGTATCCGCCCCGACGCCACCGACCAGCGTATCGTCGCCCTCGCCGCCATTGAGCAGGTCGTTGCCCGCCCCGCCGTCGAGGCGGTTGTCGCCCGTATCGCCGGTGAGGGTATCGGCATAGGCCGAGCCGATGAGGTTCTCGATCTCGCGCAGCGTGTCTCCGTCGGCATCGCCGCCCGAGCCGGAGGCCAGCGAGACGTTCACCCCCGAGCCGGAGGCCGAATAATCCGCCGTGTCGATACCCGCGCCGCCCTCCAGCAGATCCGACCCGGCCCCGCCGACCAGCGTGTCGTTGCCCGCCCCGCCATAGAGCGAATCCGCCCCGCCCGCGCCGGAAAGCAGGTCGTCGCCGTCGCCCCCCGTCAATTGGTTGGCCGCGGAATCGCCGGTCAGCGTGTCGTCATGGTCCGAGCCGACGACACGCTCGATCCCGGTCAGCGTATCGCCCTGGGCATGGCCGCCGCTGCCGGTTCCGCTCGCGAGGCTGACGCTCACCGCCTCGTCGGAGCCGCTGTAATCCACGGTGTCGTTGCCGGTGCCGCCATCCAGCAGATCCGCCCCGGCGCCACCCGCCAACAGGTCGTTGCCGGTGCCGCCATAAAGCGAATCCGCCCCGTCCCCGCCCTGGAGCTGGTCGTTGCCGGCGCCGCCGGTCAGCCGGTTGGCCCCGGAATCGCCGGTCAGCGTATCGTGGTAATCCGAACCGACGACCCATTCGATCCCGGTCAGCGTATCGCCCTGGGCATGGCCCCCGCTGCCGGTGCCAGCGGCCAGATCGACATTCACCGCCGCGTTGGAACCATCGTAATCCGCGATGTCGATGCCGTCGCCGCTATCGAGCAGATCCGGCCCGGCATCGCCGCTCAGCGTGTCGTTGCCGGTGCCGCCGAAAAGCTGGTCGGTGCCATTGCCGCCGGACAGCGTGTCATTCCCGCTGTCACCGTGCAGGGTATCGTTGCCGCTTCCGCCGGAAAGCGTGTCATTGCCCGCCCCGCCAAAGAGCGAATCCGCGGAACTGCCGCCCGTCAGGGAGTTGTTCCCCGATCCCCCGTAATAATTCGCCACTGCCCTTGCCCGGTTTTGCCCGGGGTTTTCCCCGGTGCATGACTGCCTCGGGGCCAATTCTAGGCGGAATTGTGGCGGAAATCAGGCGGGGTGCGAGAGTTTCGCCGAAAACGTCACTCGCCGGCCACAATCGCCGCCGGCGCGGGACGCTCAGTTGTCGTCGTCCTCGTCCTCATCCTCGCCATGCGGCAGGTTGAAGAAGCTGTCCGCGTCCGAATAATCGGCCGGGCTTTCCTCTTTCTCGACCTCGGTGAAGGCCTCCAGCCCCGCCAGCGCGCCGGGCAGCTTCGGCTCGGGCGCCATGCCCAGCGACTGCTCGGTCGAGACCAGCTTGCGCCGCTCGTCATCCGTCATCACGCCGCCCTCGGCCGCCTTCTTGCGCACCGCCGCCTGCACGGCGGCATCCAGTTCGGACTGCTTGCACAGGCCGAGCGCCACCGGGTCGATGGCCTGGATGTTCTGGATGTTCCAATGCGTACGCTCGCGGATCGAGGCGATGGTGGGCTTGGTGGTGCCGACCAGCTTGCCGATCGCGCCATCCGACAGTTCCGGGTGGAACTTCACCAGCCACAGGATCGCCGCCGGCCGGTCCTGCCGCTTCGACAGCGGCGTGTAGCGCGGCCCGCGCCGCTTCTCCTCGCCCACGGCGGCCGGGTTGAACTTCAGCTTCAGCCGGTAGAAGGGATCCTTCTGGCCCTTCTCGATCTCGATCGCGTCGAGCTGGTTGTTGGCCACCGGATCGAAGCCCTTCACGCCCGCCGCCACGTCGCCATCGGCGATGCCCTGCACCTCGAGCTCGTGCATGCCGCAGAAATCCGCGACCTGCTTGAAGGTCAGGGTGGTATTGTCCACGAGCCAGACGGCGGTCGCCTTGGCCATCAGCGGTTTCGACATCAGGATCTCTCCTTTACAAATCTCTCCCGCGCCGGGAAAACGGCTGCGGCCGGTCCGGCCGCGATTTCCGCTTTTTGGGGGGAAGTCAGCGCGGCTTATAAAGCGGAATCGGCGCGGGGGAAAGAGAAAATGCGTGTGATCCTTGCGGCGCTGCTCGCCGTCCTGACCGCGACGGCGGCCCCGGCCGAGGGCGAGAAGGCCGGCGATTTCGACTATTACCTGCTGTCGCTGAGCTGGTCGCCCAGCTGGTGCCGGCTGGAGGGCGACGCCCGCGGCGCCCCGGAATGCCGCAGCGGCGCCGGCCGCGCCTTCACCCTGCACGGGCTCTGGCCGCAGAACGAGACCGGCTGGCCCAGCCATTGCCATACCCCCGAACGCGACCCCAGCCGGCAGGAAAGCGCGGCGATGGCCGATGTCATGGGCTCCTCCGGCCTCGCCTGGTACCAGTGGAAGAAGCACGGCCGCTGCTCCGGCCTTTCCGCCCGCGACTATTACGCAACGATGCGCCGCGCCTTCGCCGCCATCACGCTGCCCGAGGTCTTCGCCCGGATCGACCGCCCGCTGACCCTGCCGGCGCAGGTGGTGGAGGACGCCTTCCTCGACGCCAATCCCGGCCTGACCCGCGACCAGATCACCGTCACCTGCGCCGAGGGCATGATCCAGGAAGTCCGCCTCTGCCTCACCCGCGACCTCCGGCCCCGCCGCTGCGGCACTGACGCGATCCGCGATTGCCGGCTGAAAGACGCCCTGCTCGCCCCACCGCACTGACGGCCCCGGCGGGATCGGGGTATTTGGGATCAGGTTGAAGCACAGGTCCGGTCTTCAACCTGATCCAAATACCCGAAAACAGCCCCCGGCCCGCAGCGCGCATGGGTATTTTCGCCAAGAGGAAGCCGCAAGACGCGCGCTTCGCCTCTTCCCCTTGGAGGCAAATACCCATTCCACAGCGCCGCCGGCACCACGCCGGAAG
>JBDHSR010000197.1:0-6572 GCA_039808305.1 Gemmobacter sp.
TTCCTCTATCTCGGCGGCTTCGCGCTGGCGATCGAGCAGCGGGTGCCGACCGGGCTGGTGGCGCTGATCTCCGACCTGCTGCCGCTGGCCATCGCGGCGCTGTCGCAGCCGGTGCTGGGCGAAAGGCTGAGCCGGCGGCAATGGCTGGGCACCGCCATCGCGGTCTCGGGCGTGCTGATCGTGTCCTTCGACAGCCTGGGCTTCGGCACCGCGCCGCTCTGGGCCTATGGGCTGACGGTGGGGTCGATGCTGGTCTTCGCCCTCGCCTCGGTGCTGCACAAGGGCCGCAGGTCGCTGCACATGCCGGTGCATCAGAGCCTGTGCATCCACACGCTGACCGGGGCCGTTTTGTTCGGCCTCTGCGCGCTGGCGCAGGGCGACGGGCTGGCGCCGCCGATGACGCGGGGCTTCGCCATCGGCATGGTCTGGCTGGTGCTGATCGCCACCTTCGCCACCTATTCGGTCTATTACAGCGCGCTGAGGATGTTCCCGGTGGCGCGGGTCAGCGCGGCGATCTATCTCAGCCCGCCGGTCACCATGCTCTGGGCCTGGGCGCTGTTTTCCGAGCCGCTGACGCCGGCGATGTTCCTCGGGCTGGCGGTCACCCTGGCCGGGGTCTGGCTGACCTCGCGCGGGTGAGGGCGCCGCCCCGACGACCCTCTCCGGGAACTGAAAGCGCGGCACCGGGGCTCACAACGCGCGGGTAGGGGCGCCGCGCCCAGCATTGCCACCCCCAAAGGCTTGACCGTCCGCGGCTCACCTCGCGCGGGTGAGGGCGCCGCGTCCCGCCCGCCGGTCAGAACAGGTTCAGCTCGCGCAGCAGCGCGGGCCAGGCCGCCAGCCGGGCCTTGGCGCGCTCCGGGTTCTTCGCGGCGACGGCATGGGTGACGAGGCTCAGCAGCGAGACCAGCGGGCCGGAGCTTTCCACATAGGCATGGACCTTGTTCACCACGAAGAACACCAGCGGCGTATGGGCCGAGGCCCAGGTGTTCAGCTCCTCGGTGATCACCACCACCGACATGCCGGCGCGCCGGGCCAGCCGCACGATGGGCTCGGCCTCGCGCGCATAGGGCACGGTGTCGATCAGGATCAGGCAGCGCCGCGCGCCCGGCTGCTCCACCCATTCCGACAGGCCGGTCTCATGCGCGGCGACCAGCCGCACGGCGGGGCGGATGATCGACAGGCGGCGGCCGAAATCCTCGGCCGCGCCCTTCACGGTCTGGAAGCCGGTCACGAACACCTCCTCGGCGTCGTGGATCGCGTCGATGGCCTGCTGCCATTCCGGGCGTTCGGTCTGGGTGGCGATGGCCAGCACCGCCTCGGCGTCGTGGCGGATCAGGGCGCCGAGCTCGCTGTCCATCAGCCGCATGTAAAGGTCGCTGCCGCCGAGCTGGGCCGAGGCGCGCGATCGCAGATCCTCCTTCAGCCCGGCCACGCCCTTGTAGCCGAGGCGGCGGAAGAAACGGCTGACGGTGATCTCGCTCAGCCCGGTCTTGGCGGCGATGGTCGCGCCGGTCTCGGCCAGCAGCCCGGCCTCGTTCAGCCGCAGCCATTGCGCCAGCACCGCCTCCGAGCGGGTCAACTGCCCTTCCACCGCTTCGAGACGCAGCATCAGCGGCGAGAAATCCGGGCCATCCAGTTCGGCGTCATTGTTATTCATTGATTCATTTTCCGTGAATGGTAGCCTTCTGCCATAGACTGACGAGAATCAGCACCGTTTGCGCGACAACAGGGAGAGATATTCATGAAAAAGGCGATGATCCATGCCTTGCCGTTCATCCTCGCGGCGGCAAGCGCGCAGGCGGAAGATACGCTCGCGCTCTACAACTGGGGGAACTACATCAACCCCGACATCCTGACCCGCTTCACCGAGGAGACCGGCATCAAGGTGACGCTGGACAATTACGGCTCCAACGAGGAGATGCTGGCCAAGATCCAGGCTGGTGCGACGGGATACGACATCGTGTTCCCCTCGGTCTGGATGCAGGATGTCATGCTGAAGCTCGACCTGCTGGCGAAGACCGACATCAACCAGGACCCCGCCTTCGCCAATATCGACAAGGCCTTCCTGAAATCGAAGGAAGACCCGGAGGGCGCCTATTGCCTGCCCTATGGCTGGGGCACCGTCGGCATCTTCTACAATAAAAGCGTCACCGGGCCGATCACGGGCTGGGACGACTTCTTCAAGATCCCGGAGCGGACCGGCGGCAAGATCACCCTGCTGAACGACATGCGCGAGGTGCTGTCGGTCGGCCTCATCATGACCGGGCATTCGGTGAACAGCACCGATCCGGCCGAGGTGCAGGAGGCGGCGGATTACATCACCGCCCACAAGCCGGCGCTCACCGCCTTCACCTATGAGGTGCATCCGCTGCTGACCTCGGGCGATCTGGCGGCGGCGCAATCCTTCGTGGGCGCGATGGTGTTCTATCAGGACATGCCGCATATGAAATACCTGATCCCCGCCGAAGGCGCGACGATGTATCAGGAGGACATCTGCGTGCTGAAGGACGCGCCCAACAAGGAGGCGGCGCAGAAGTTCCTGCAATTCTACCTGCGGCCCGAGATCGCGGCGATGAACGTGGCGCAGCAGTTCAACGGCACGCCCAATACGCCGGCGAATGCCCTGACGCCCGAGGCGATCCGCGACAATCCCAATATCAACGTCTCGGCCGAGACGCGGGCGCGGTTGCAGATGCTCGAGGATCTGGGGCCGGCGATGAAGCTTTACGACCGGGCCTGGAACGCCATCCGCACGGCCCAGTGACGTGGCGCCGCTTCTGGACATCCGCGCGGCGAAGCGCGTCTTCACCACCCCGGAGGGCCGCAGCTTCGCGGCCCTCGACGGGGTGGACCTGTCGGTGGGCGAAGGCGAGTTCGTCACCCTGCTCGGCCCGTCGGGTTGCGGCAAGACCACGCTCCTGCGCGCCATCGCGGGGTTCGAGCAGATCGACAGCGGGGCGATCCTGCTCGATGGCCGGGACATCGGGGGGTTGCCGCCGCATCGCCGCCCGGTGAACACCGTGTTCCAGTCCTATGCGCTGTTCCCGCATATGACGGTGGCCCGCAACGTGGGTTACGCGCTGGAGGTGCGGGGCGCCCCCCGCGCCCGGCGCGAGGCCGAGGTGGCCGAGGCGCTGGCCAAGGTCGGCCTGTCCGATTTCGGCCGGCGCAGCCCGGCGCAACTGTCGGGCGGGCAACGGCAGCGGGTGGCGCTGGCGCGCGCCATCGTGGCCAAGCCCCGCCTCCTGCTGCTCGACGAGCCGCTTTCCGCGCTCGACCGCAACCTGCGCCAGCAGATGCAGTTCGAGCTGAAGGAGTTGCAGCACCGCCTCGGCATCGCCTTCGTCTTCGTCACCCATGACCAGGAAGAGGCGCTCACCATGTCCGACCGCGTGGTGGTGATGCGCGCGGGCCGGATCGAGCAGACCGGCACCCCGCGCGAGATCTACCGCCAGCCGCAGAGCCGCTTCGTGGCCGAGTTCATCGGCGAGACCAACCTGATCCCGGTCACCGTCGGCCGCATCGCGGACGGCATGGCCGAGGTGGAGCTGGCCGGCCTCCGCCTCGCGATCCCCGCCGCCGGTCTGGCGGAAGGGCAGCGGGCGACGGCGGTGATCCGCCCCACCGATTTCGCGCTGTCCGGGACCGGCATCCCCGGCACGGTCGCCCGCGCGGTCTATATGGGCGCCGACCTGCATCTGAAGATCGCGACCGCCGCCGGCGAGATCGGCGTGCTGGCCCGCGACGGCGCCGCCGCCCCCGATGAGGGCGCGCGGGTGCATCTGGCGCCGGACCCGGCCCGGATTCACGTCATGGGAGAGCCGGCATGACCCGGACCCCGCCGCCCGTTTCCATGCCGCCGCGCGGCGGGAGAGAACGGCCATGACCCGGAGCCGGTATCTCAGGCTGTTCGGGCTTCTGGCGCCGGGCTCGCTCTTTCTCGGCGTGTTCTTCCTGATCCCGCTCGGCATCATCCTCGTCTATTCCTTCCTGACCCCCGGTCTTTACGGCGGGGTGGAATGGGCGTTCTACCACTGGAATTACGGCCGCATCTTCGGCTGGGCCGACGGCGTGATGGAGATCTTCGAGCCGGTCTATCTGCGCATCCTGGGCCGGTCGCTGATGCTCGCCGCGCTGACGGTGCTGCTGAGCCTCGGCCTGTGCTATCCGGTGGCCTTCTGGGTCGCGGGCCTCGCGCCGCGGGGGCGGATGCTGTTCCTGTTCCTGATCGCGCTGCCCTTCTTCGCCAGCATGATCGTCCGGCTTTACGCCTGGCTGCTGATCCTGAAGCCCTCGGGCCTGCTCAACACAATCCTGCTCGCCTCCGGCCTGATCTCGCAACCGCTGGAGATCCTCTATACCCCGGTCGCGGTCGTGCTCGGCATGGTCTATATCTCGCTGCCCTTCATGTTCCTGCCGCTGTTCTCGGCCATCGACAATCTCGACCGCGCGCTGATTGAGGCGTCGGACGATCTGGGCGCGAGGCCGTGGCAGACCTTCCTGCGTATCACCCTGCCGATGACCATGCCCGGCATCATCTCGGGTGCGGTGATCGTCTTCATCCCCTCGGTCGGCAATTTCATCGTGCCGGACCTGCTGGGCGGCGCCAGGGGGCTGATGGCGGGCAACCTGATCGAGCAGCAATTCCTCTCCTCGCGCAACTGGCCCTTCGGGGCGGCGCTGGCGGTGGTGGTGATGTCGGTCGTGCTCACCGTGCTCGCGGTGTTCAGTTCCCGCGCCCGCAAGGCCGGAGGCGTGGCATGAAGCGCCCGGTGCTGAGCCTCTATTCGCTGCTGTTCTTCGTCTTCCTCTATACGCCGCTTCTGGTCATCATCGGCTATTCCTTCAACGCCAACCCGGTGAACATGCTGATCTGGGAAGGCTTCACGCTCGACTGGTACAAGGGCCTGCTCGGCCTCGGCGAGCGGCTGATGGACCCGAGCAAGAAGGCGGTCTACATCGAAAGCACGCCGCAACTGGTGGCGGCGCTGCGCAACTCGCTGATCGTCGCGGCATCGACCACCACGCTCTCGCTGCTGTTCGGCACCACCATCGCGCTGGCGCTGCGCCACAGGTTTCCGGGGCGCGGCGTCTATCGCGCCGGGATGCACCTGCCGATGATGATGCCCGACATCGTGCTGGGGATCAGCCTCATGGTGTTCTTCTCCACCATCGGGTTGCGGCTGTCGCTGCTGACGGTCGTGCTCGGGCAATGCACCTTCCTCACCACGCTGGTCTTTCTCGTGGTGCAGGCCCGCCTCGCCGGGCTCGACCCGGCGCTGGAGGAGGCCTCGGCCGATCTCGGCGCGAGCGGCTTCGCCACCTTCCGCAAGGTGACGCTGCCGCAGCTCGCCCCCGGCCTGATCGGCGGCGGGCTGCTGGCCTTCATCGTCTCGATGGACGATCTGGTCATCACCTATTTCATCTCCGGCACCGGCTCGCAGACGCTGCCGGTCTATATCTTCGGCATGATCCGCCGCGGCGTGAAGCCCGAGATCAACGCCATCGCCACCCTCATCATCCTCGCCTCGCTGATCGCGGCCAGCCTCGGCATCTGGCTCGCCGCGCGCCTCAACCGGAACAAGTGACCCAATGACCCAAAGACCCCGCGCCCGCGACCTCGGCCTGCCCTTTCCCGGCGTGACCGGCCCGCACAACGCCATCACCGACGTGCCGGGGGTCGAGGTCGGCTTCTGCACGCTGACCGATCCGGCGCAGGGCATCCGCACCGGCGTCACCGCCATCCTGCCGCGCGGCAAGGGGCCGGAGGCGATCCCGGTCTGGGCCGGCCATTACGCGCTGAACGGCAATGGCGAGATGACCGGGACGCATTGGATCGACGACGCGGGCTATTTCCTCGGGCCGATCGTGATCTCCAACACCCATGCCATCGGCGCCTGCCATAGCGGGGCGGTGCAATGGATGATCGACACCTACAAGGCGTATTTCGGCGGCACCGCCTGGGCGATGCCGGTGGTGGCCGAGACCTATGACGGGTTGCTGAACGACATCAACAAACTGTCCGTCACCCCCGCCCATGCCCGCGCCGCGCTGGAGGCGGCGGCGCCGGGGCCGGTGGCCGAAGGCTCCACCGGCGGCGGCAACGGCATGATCGCCTACGAGTTCAAGGGCGGCACCGGCACCGCCTCGCGCCGGGTGGAGCTGGGCGAGACCTATACCGTCGCCGCGCTGGTGCAGGCGAATTTCGGCATCCGGCCCTGGCTCACCATCCTCGGCAAGCCGGTGGGGGCGCTGATGCCCGAGGGCCGGGTGTTCGAGGAGGAGACGGGTTCGGTCATCGTCGTCATCGCCACCGACGCGCCGCTTTCGGCGATCTCGCTGCGGGCGCTGGCCAAGCGGGCGGCCATCGGCATCGGCCGCTCCGGCACGGTGGGGGGCAACAGTTCGGGCGACATCTTCCTCGCCTTCTCCACCGCCAATCCGCTGCCGATGACGGCGCGGCAGGAGCTGCGCCGCACCGCGACCGAGCTGAACCCCGAACACCTCAACCCGATCTATCAGGCGGCGGTGGAGGCGGTGGACGAGGCGGTGATCAACGCGCTGGTGGC
>JBDHSR010000198.1:0-6536 GCA_039808305.1 Gemmobacter sp.
TCATTATATAACCCCTCTTGATGGATATATTCCATTCATCAGGATTGTCTTGTGAACGCTCCGGCTGCATCCATGAAGGCAGACAGGCCCCGTATCCATGAAGGCGATCCAGATGACCCAATCCCATGTCCAGCTTTTCATTGGCGGCGAATGGCGCAAGACCGCCGAGACCATGCCGATCATCAATCCCGCCGATGAAACCGTGATCGGCTCGGTGCCGGTCGCCACCACCGCCGATCTCGACGACGCGCTGCAAGCGGCGATGGAGGGCTTCCGGGTCTGGCGCCGCACCGCGCCGGCGGAACGCGCCCGGATCATTCTGCGCGCCTCGGCGCTGATGCGCGAGCGGCAGGAAGAGATCGCCCGCTCGATCACGCTGGAGAACGGCAAGCCGCTCAGCGAAGGCCGGCTGGAGGTCATCCGGGGCTGCGAGTTCTTCGAATGGGACGCGGGCGAGGCGGTGCGGCATTACGGCCGCGTCATCCCCAGCGCGCCGGGCATCCGCTATATCGTGGTGCATGATCCCATCGGCCCGGTCGCCGGCTTCTCGCCCTGGAACTTCCCGATGAGCCAGCCGGCGCGCAAGATCGCCGGGGCGCTGGCGGCGGGCTGCTCGATCATCCTCAAGGCGTCGGAGGAAACCCCGACCGGCGTCACCCATATCGCCCGCGCCTTCCAGGAGGCGGGACTGCCGAAGGGCGTGCTGAACCTGGTGTTCGGCATCCCCTCGCATATCTCGGAAACCCTGATCCCGCGGCCCGAGATCCGCGCCATCGCCTTCACCGGCTCCACCGCCGTCGGCAAGCACCTGACCGAGATCGCGGCGCGGCACATGAAACCGGCGCTGATGGAGCTCGGCGGCCATGCCCCGGTCATCGTCTGCGAGGATGCCGATCCGGTGGCGGCGGGCATCGCCTCGGCCAGCCGGAAATACCGCAATGCCGGGCAGGTCTGCACCTCGCCCACCCGGTTCTTCGTGCATGAAAGCCTCTATTCCCGCTTCACCGAGGCCTTCCTCGACACCGCCCGCAAGGTGCGCACCGGCGACGGGATGGAGGCGGGCACCACGATGGGGCCGGTGGCGAACGACCGCCGCGTCGCCGCGCTGGAGGCGCTGGCCGAGGATGCGCGGGCGCGCGGCGCCAAGCTGCTGATCGGCGGCACGCGGCTGAACAAGCCGGGCTATTTCTTCCCGCCGACCGCCGTGGCCGAAGTGCCCGACGACGCCCGTTGCCTGACCGAGGAGCCGTTCGGCCCCTTCGCCATCATCAACCCGGTCGCCTCGCTGGACGAGGCCATCACCAAGGCGAACGCGCTGCCGGTGGGGCTGGCGGGCTACGCCTTCACCAAGTCCTCGGCCAATGCCGACCGGCTGATGACCGAGGTCGAGGTCGGCAATTTCTCGATCAACACGCTGGAGGCTTCGGTGGCGGAAGTGCCCTTCGGCGGCGTGAAGGACAGCGGGCTCGGCCGCGAAGGCGGGGCGGAGGGGCTGAATCACTACACGGTGGTCAGGACGATCTCGCACCGGATCGAGTGACGGCGGCGGACAAGCGCCGGGGCAGGCCATACAACCGCTTGCCTCGGACGCGAAGTTGGTGACAGTGCTCCTGTCGGTTCCGGTCGGGAGGCTCCGGTTTGCGCGGTCTTGTCCTTGTTGCCTGTATGCTGTCCCTTGTCGCCTGCGCGCCGCGCGGCACGATCACGCTCGACCCCGAGGCGGCCGATGTCGGCACGGTGGAGCAGGTCTTCGTCGGCACCACGCGCGCCATCGACCCGGAGACCGGCAGTTTCGGGCGCAAGCGCTCGGAGACCGAGCGGTTCGCCCGTTTCGACATCTCGGTGCCGCCGGAGCGCGAGCTGGGATCCATCTCTTTCCCGCGCCGCGGCGGCAAGCCCGATCCGCAGAAGCATTTCCTGACCACCAGCCAGCGGATGTATGACTCGGCGGGCGAGTTCCGCGCCGAGGTCGCGCAGAGCCTGCGCGCCCTGCCGCCCGGCAAGCGCGACGCGGTGATCTATGTCCATGGTTTCAACAACACCTTCGCCGAAGGGCTCTACCGGATCGCGCAACTGACGCATGACCTGGAGATGCCGGGGGTGACGCTGCATTACAGCTGGCCCTCGGCCGCGACGGCGCTGGGCTATGTCGCCGACCGCGATTCCTCGATGTTCGCGCGCGACGGGCTGGAACGGCTGCTCGACGAGGTGGAGGAGGCCGGGGCGGAGCGGATGGTGATCGTGGCGCATTCCATGGGATCGGCGCTGACCATGGAAGCGCTGCGCCAGGTCGCCATCCGGGGCGATACCCGGCTGAAGCGGAAACTGTCGGGCGTCATCCTGATCTCGCCCGACATCGACGTGGATCTGTTCCGCATGCAGGCCAGGGCCTATGGGCCGCTGCCGCAACCCTTCCTGATCTTCGGATCGGACCGGGATTCGCTGCTGAACCTTTCCGCCCGGCTGACCGGACAGCCGGAGCGGCTGGGCAACCTGTCCGACATCTCGCGGGTGGCGGATCTGAAGGTGACCTTCCTCGACACCAAGGCCTATAGCGCGGGAGCCGGGCATTTCAATCTGGGCGACAATCCGGCGCTGCTGCAACTGATGAGCCGGATCGGCGAGGTGGACGCCGCTTTCGGCGCCGATCAGCGCGGGCGGACCGGGCTGTTGCCGGGCGTGGTGCTGACGGTGCAGAACGCGACCCAGATCGTGCTCGCCCCGGTCGGCGCGGTGGCGGAGGAGTTTTCGCAGTAAGCGCGGTGCGCCGGGGGCGGAAGGGGCAAGCGTGTCTTCAAGCCCGGTGGCCTGCCCCTCCACCTGTCGCCGAACGTCGTGTGAGCCCGCTCCCGCCCGGAGCAAAGGCACGCAGTGCCGCCGGGCAGCGCCCGACCGCCCCCTCGGGCGGGCGCTTCGCGAACGCTGGCGCGATGATCAGGGTCAGGCGGTGTTCAACCATAAAGTGACGACCACAATCGAAGTTGCGCCCACCCGGCGGTCGGGCACTGCCCTCTGTTGCGTGAAATGTGAGAGGGGGAAGGAGGGTAGGCTCACCGGATCCTGGGACGAGCCCGGCAAGGCCGCCCCGCCTTAGCGGCCCCGGCGGAGATAGACGTAATAGGCCCCGCCGCCGCCATGTTTCAGATGCGCCTCGGTCACCTGCAACACGCAGGGGCCGAGCGGCGGCAGGCGCAGCCAATGCGGCACCTGATGTTTCAGCACGCCATAGCGCATCGGGATCGGGCCATGATCCGGCCCCTGCTTGCCCTTGCCGGTGATGACCAGCACCAGCCGCAACCCGCTGCTCCAGCTGTTCAGGATGAAGCGGATCAGTTCGGGATGCGCCTCGGCCACGGTCATGCCGTGCAGGTCGATCCGGGCCTCGGGCGAAAGCTTGCCGCGGATCATGCGGGCGTGATGCTTGGCGTCCATCAGCACCGGCGCGGGGGAGATCCGGTCGGAGAGGTCATGCCCCGGCTTGACCGCGCTGCGCTCTCCCACCCGGAAGCGGTTCAGCTTCGGCTCCGGCGGGGCGGGCAGGACATCGGGCCTGTGCGGCGGGGGCTCCGGCTTCGGTTCATCGCGCCGGTGCAGCGGCGCGGCATGGAGCGGCCGGGCGGTGCGGGCCACCGCCTGCCAGAGCTCGGCTTCCTCGGGGCGCAGGCCGCGGCGGCGCATGGCTCAGCCGTCCGGGTTCATCGCATAGGCGAGGTCGATGGGCAGCAGCACGACCATGCGGCCGCCATCCTTCACCGTTCCCGCATCCTCGCCCGCGCCCTCGCCGGTGCCGAAGAAGATGTCGGCGCGCTGGGCGCCCTTGATCGCCCCGCCGGTATCCTGCGCCACCATCAGCCGGCGCAAGGGCGCGCGGCCCTCCTTCTCGATCCAGACCGGCGCGCCGAGCGGATTGTAACGCGGATCGACGGCGAGCGAGCGCATCCCGGTGATCGAGCGGCCCATGGCGCCGATCGGCCCGCGATGGGCGGCCAGATCCGGCAGGCGGCGGAAAAACACATAGGACGGGTTGTGATCCAGCATCGCATGGCCCGGCCCCGGATTGGCCCGCACCCAGGAACGGATGGCCTGGGCCGAGACCTGTTCGGGCGTATGGGTGCCGCGCCGGATCATCTCCTTCCCGACGGAGCGGTAGGGATGGCCGTTCTTGCCGGCATAGCCCACCCGGATCGTGCGGCCATCCGGCATGCGGATGCGCCCCGAGCCCTGCACATGCAGGAAGAACACCTCGACCGGATCGTCGAGCCAGGCGATCTCCAGCCCCCGGCCGCGCAGCGCGCCGTTCTCGATCTCGGAGCGGGAATAATAGGTCATGCCGTCGCGCAACTCCGGCGGCTTGGCATAGATCGGCCAGGCGAAGCGCGGGGTGCGGGTGGGCGATCCGTCCAACACCGGCTCGTAATAGCCGGTGAACAGCGCGGGAGGCGTGCCGATCAGCACGGGGCGGTAGAGCAGTTCGAAATAGGCCCGCGCGCTTTCCGGCGTGGCCCGCGCGTCGCGGGCGAGCGCGCAGAGCGGCGCCCAGACCGGATCCTTCAGCAGATCGCAGGTTTCGAGAAACGCGGCCAGCGCCTCGCGCTGGTCATCCTCCGCCCAGCCGTCGAGTTCCTCGAACGCGAGAACCTGCGCCGGAACGGGTTCCGGCGCGGTCATGACGCAGGCCGCGACAAGGGCGGCGAGGACTGACCGCAGCGCAAGTCTCATTCCCCGGTGGCCACCAGTTGCCAGTTCGGGTCGCTGCTGCCCATGACGCGGGCGAAGGTCCAGATGTCGCGCTGGCGCTTCACCTCGGTGGGCGAGCCTTCGACGACCTCGCCCGCCTTGTTGCGCACAACGGTGGTCAGCTCGCCGACGAAACGCACGGTGATCTCGCCGCGCCGGGTGTCGCGGTCGAATTCGGCGTCATGCAGCGCCAGTTCGCGCAGGCCGACGAAATTGGCCTCCACCGTCAGGCCCTGCTCGTCGCGCGTCTGAACGGCGGAGGCGAAGCTCTGATACACCTCGGGGGCGAGATAGGGCTTCACGGCGGCCAGATCGCCGCGTTCGAAGGCCATCAGGATCATCTCGTAGGCGCCGCGCGCGCCTTGCAGGAAGGGACTGACCGCGAAGCTCGGCTCGGCCTGTTTCATCGCCGCCAGCGCCTGCGCCGCCGGGCTTCCGTCCGGCACATGATCGGTGATGTCGCGGTCGGGGCCGCCCTCGATCACCTCGAAGCTGCGTTTCTGCACCTGGGCGGGCTGCGCCTCCTCGGGCGGCAGCGGCGGTTTCTCGAAGCCCTCGCGGGTGCCCAGAACACTGCGCAGCTTCAGGATCAGGAAGACCGCGATCCCGGCCAGGACCAGAAGTTGGATCAGCGCGTTGTTCATGGGACCTCGGCAGTCTTGGGGGGTTGGTAACTTGGGCCTTCCGCCCCTATGTAGGAGAGGGGTGTGGACAAGTCCACCGCCTCGCGCCCGCTTGTTTGGGAGAGACCGGAATATGAGGCTGCCCAGCCTGTTTTTCATCGCGACCTTGGTCGAGATCGCGCTTTTCATCACGCTCGGCGGCCGGATGGGGATCTGGCTGTCCTTCGCGGTCATCCTCGGCACCGCCATGCTGGGCGTGGGGATCCTGCGGCTGCAAGGCGGCCGGGCGGCGGCGGATCTGCGTCTGGCGATGGAACGGATGGGCGATCCGGCGGCGCCGATGGCGCATCATGTGCTGATCGCGCTGGCCGCGATCCTGCTGATCCTGCCGGGCTTCATGGGGGATATGATCGGCCTTCTGCTGCTGGTTCCGCCCGTGCGGGTGGCCCTGATCGCCTGGGTGACCCGCCGGGCCACGATCCGCGGCGGAGTGCGCCATGGCCCACGGCAGGCGCATCGGCCCGATATGGTGATCGACGGCGAGTTCATCGAGCTCGACGAGGCCGGAAAACCCGACCCGCGCGGCCCGTCCGGCTGGACGCGGCATTGAGGCAAACCCCGTCTGCTGATAACAGTGGCCCATAATGCGGCCGGAGGCGGCCGATCAGCGGGAGATTTGCAATGACCGAAACGAATGATGCGGCACCGGCCGCCGCTCCTCAGGTCAAGATGAGCGTGCTGGCGCAATTCGTGCGCGACATGTCCTTCGAGAACATGGTGGCCCAGAAGGGCATGAATGGCGGCGAGGTTCAGCCCGACATCCAGGTGGCGGTGAGCCTCGACGCCCGCAAGCGGCAGGTCGAGCATCAGTTCGAGGTGATCACCAAGTTCCGCGTGACCTCGAAGAACAAGGTGAATGACGACACGCTGTTCCTGCTGGAGCTGGATTACGGCGGGGTCTTCCATGTCGAGGGCGTGCCGGAGGATCAGCTTCATCCCTTCCTGCTGATCGAATGCCCGCGCCTGCTGTTCCCCTTCGTGCGGCGGATCGTGTCGGACATCACCCGCGACGGCGGCTTCCCGCCGCTCAACATCGACAATGTGGATTTCCTGGCGCTCTACCGGCAGGAGCTTGCCCGCCGGGCGCAGGCCAGCGCGCAGCCGGTGCAGTGATCA
>JBDHSR010000199.1:0-6535 GCA_039808305.1 Gemmobacter sp.
GCCGAAGCCTCGGCATGGCGGGGGCTGTCCGGCTCTTGCAGGCGCAGCAGGGCGGCGGCGATGCTGGTGCGGTTGCGCACCGAAAGCCGGGTGCAGAGGCTGGAGATATGTTCCTTCACCGTATGGTGCGAGATGTCGAGCAGCCGGGCGATCTCCTTGTTGGTGCGGCCCTCGCAGACCAGCCGCGCCACCTCGGCCAGCCTTGGCGGCATGGCCGAGGCCGGGGGCGCGGCGGGCGGGGCAGGGGGGTCCGCCTCCAGCCGGCGCAGCGCCAGCGCGGCGGAGCGGCAGATATAGTCCAGCCGCTCGGCCCGGCGCCCCGGATCGCCGCGCGCCGCCGCCCGGTCGGCGGTGTAGAGAAAGCCCACCAGATCCGCCTCGACATAGATCGGGCCGCAGAGATTGTCGTGGAAGCCCCAGCGCGCCAGCAAGTCGTGCATCAGCCGGATGTTGCGCCCCCGCGCGCGGCGCAGGCTCGCCCCGGCGACGGCGCGGCGGGTCTCGATGATCCGCTCGATCATCGGGTCGCGCAGCGCCAGCTCGCCGGCATATTCCTCCAGAAAGCCGCGCGGCGCGTTGTGGCTGTAGACCAGCGCCGGCCCCCGCGCCTCGCGCAGGTAGAGCCCGAGCGCCGAGGCGCCGAGCAGCGCCCCCACCGCGGCATGGCAGGCGGCGCCCAGTTCGGCCGGGCTGCGGCTCGCCGCGACCGAGATGACGTGATCGGCCAGAAGGCCGTCGGGTGCGGCTGTCATGGTCATCTCATGCCCTTTGTCGCAAGCGGGTTCCTGTCGCGGCGTCAAGTCTAGCCCCGCTTTCGCGGCCTGTCCAAGCCTTGCTGCGCCCCGATCCCCCCCATCCGGGGGGGTTGGGGGACGGGCCGCTCCGGCGCAATCTCGGTCGGGACAACCGGCCGCCGACAGGCCGGACGCACAGACAGGGACCCAACATGAACGCTTTCGCTTCCCCCTGGGAGTTCTCTCCGGGCACCGATGCCGCGCGGCTCTCCGCCCGGCTGGACGACATCCTGCCGCTGGTCCGCGAGAAGGCGGACGAGGCCGAGACGCTGGGCCGCATGACCGACGAGGTGGTGGCGGCGCTGCGGGCGGCCGGGATCTACACCATGCTCTTCCCGAAGGAGACCGGCGGGGCCGAGCTGCTGCCGGTCGAGGTGGTCACGCTGCTGGAGCGGCTGTCGCACGCCCATGCCTCGGCGGGCTGGTGCGCCATGGTGAACAACATGGAAGGCACCACGATGGCGATCTACCTCGACCAGAAGGGGATCGACACCGTTTTCGCCGGCCGGCCCGACATCACCATCGCGGGCAACGGCGTGCCGCGCGGCTTCGCCCGCCCGGTGGAGGGCGGCTACATGATCAAGGGCAACTGGGCCTATGGCAGCGCGATCTTCCATGCGGAATGGATCCATTCCGGCTGTTTCGTCATGGATGCCGAGGGCAAGGAGATGCAGATGACGGCGAGTGGCACGCCGAAGATCGTGGTCTGCCACCATCCGCGTTCGACCATCCGGCTTCTGGGCAACTGGGACGTGCTCGGCCTGCGCGCGACCGGCAGCTACGACTACACGCTGGCGACGGACGAGGAATTGTTCGTGCCGCATCACATGCTTTACGATTTCGACATCAGCGCGCCGCGCCGGGGCGGGCCGCAGGGCAATCTCGGCCTCGCCGGATACAGCGCCATGGTGCATACCGCCTGGGCCACCGGCGTCGGGCGCCGCATCCTCGACGAGCTGGCCGGGGTGATCCGCGCCCGCAAGGACCCGTTCGGCCCCTCGGCCGACTCCGCCAGCTTCAAGTTCCAGTTCGCGCAGGCCCATGCCCGCTACCGCGCCGCCCGCGCGCTGGTGTTCGAGACCTGGCGCTCGGTCTCCGACAGCGCGGCGCGGGGCGAGGCGCCCTCGCTGGAGCAGATGACGATGGTGAAGCTGACGCTGCGCCATATCCACGACGTGATCTCGGAGGTGGGGACCTTCGCGCATCGGGCGGCGCGCGGCGCCTCGCTGCACAACACCGCGATGCAGCGCTTCTACCGCGACATCCATGCCGGCACCCAGCATATCCTGCTGGCCGACCAGATCGTCGAGGAATGCGGGCGCGGCCTGCTGGGCCTGGCCGCGCCCGAGGCGCGCTGGACCGTGTTCGGGATCGACGGCTGAGCCATGGCAGCGGCCCCCGATCGTCGGCCTTCCGACCCTGCGTATCGCCACTCCCGCGCCCGGCGGCGCGGGCCACCCCCTGACCGAAGGATCGCCCCATGGCCCCCATCGTTCCGACCCCCGCCGGTTTCACCCGCGAGACGCATGACATCAACGGCACCGAAACCGTGCTGCTGGCCGGGGGAAGCGGCCCCACGCTGGTCTTCCTGCACGGCACCGGCACCTTCCCCGGCTTCGCCTTCGCCGAAGAACTCGCCCGCAGCCATCGCGTGCTGATCCCCTTCCACGCCAATTTCGGCGACTCCGGCGACAACCCGGCCATCGCCTCGGTCGAGGATCATGTGCTGCATTGCATGGACCTGTTCGACCGGCTCGGCCTCGACCGTTTCACCCTGTCGGGCTTTTCCTTCGGCGGCTGGCTGGCGGCGGCCTTCGCCATCCGCCAGCCGCAGCGCATCGCGAAACTGGTGCTGGCGGCCCCGGCCGGGCTGCGGGTCGACGCGGCGCCGCCGCCGGACCTTTTCGCCATGGCCCCGCAAGAGGTGCCGGCCTATCTGACCCATGACCCGATGGTCGCGGTCAGTTATTTCCCCAAGACCCCCGATCCCGCTTTCGACGCGCAGCTCGGCCGCGAGATGCGGGGGCTGGCCCGCGCTTTGGAGGCCGCGCCCGGCGGTGACCCCGTGCTGGCCCGCTGGGGCCACCGGATCGCGATGCCGACCCTGCTGCTCTGGGGGGCGGAGGACCGGCTGGTCCCGGTGGCGCAGGCCCCGCACTGGCAGCGCCTGCTGCCCGATGCCCGCATCGCTTACGTCCCCGGCGCCGGGCATCTGCTGTTCGAGGAACGCCCCGAGGACAGCCTGCGCGCCTTCCGCACCTTCCTCGACACCTGACCCTTCACAAGGAGATCCCGATGACTATGCCCGCAGGCATCACCCGCGCGGACCAGGCCGAAGGCGGCGTGGTCTGGAACATCCTCGGCCAGACCTACACGCTCAAGCAGGTCTCGGCGGATTGCATGGCCTGGCACGCCGCGTTTCCGCCCGGCACCTTCGTGCCGCCGCATACCCACCCGACGCAGGACGAGTTCGTCTATGTGCTGACCGGGCAATACACCTTCTGGCTCGACGGGCAGGAGATGACCGGCAATCCCGGCGATCTGATGAAACTGCCGAGGGGCATCCCGCACGGCATCTTCAACAAGGGGGCCGAGACCGCGACCAGCCTGTTCTGGGTCGCCCCCACCGGCGAGTTGGAGCGGCTGTTCCAACGCATCCACCAGGTGCCCGACCCGGCCGAGGTGGTGCGCATCGCCGCCGAGCACGAGGTGGATTTCCTGCCGCCCCCGGCGGGCTGACCCTCCGGCCGGGCCATCACGGGCCCGGCCTTTTCATGACGGAACACGGCCGGGCCGTCCCATGTCGTCCCGGCCCAATGACGACAGGGAGACGCGCATGTTGTTCGACACGATGGCCCCGCCCGATCAGGCCCTGATCCGGCGCTGGCAGAAGATGACCCTGGCCCTCGCGCTGCTGTGCGAGGTCTTTCTGGCGGCGGACTGGTATGCCCTCGCCGCCGTGCTGCCCTTCATCTCGGAAAGCCTGAACCTGAACGAGGGGCAGGCCGGTTTCGCGCAGGGCATCTTCGCGCTGACCTATGGCCTCGGGATGCTGGTCTGGTCGCCGGTCAGCCGGCGGATGTCGGCGCGCAACATGCTGCTGCTGGGGCTGGCCGGCACCGGCCTCGGCATGGTGCTGCAAACCAATGTGCAGAGCTTCGCCCAACTGGTCGCGCTGCGGCTTTTCATCGGGTTCTTCGACGCCGCGATCTTCATCGGCAATATCAAGCTGATCTTCGGCTGGTTCCCGCAGGCGCGGCGCGGCGCCATCGTCGGCATGATCCTCGCCGCCTACAGCCTTGCGATCACGCTGGATTTCGCGCTCGGCATTCCGCTGACGCTGGCCACAAGCTGGCGCTTCTTCTTCGGCGTGCTGGCCGCCGGCACCGTGCTCATGGCGCTGCTGGTGGTGGCGCTGGTGCGCGACACGCCCGCCGGCCTCGGCTTCGCCGGTTTCGCCTGGGAGGCCGACCCGGCGGTGGAACGCGCGCTCGGCTTTGCCGAGGTGTTCCGTTCGCGGGTGATCGCCATCGGCGCGGTGGGGATCGCCGCCTGCACCTTCGCCATCTCGGGCACCGCCACCTGGGTCGTGCCGGGCTATATCGGCATCCAGGGCATGGCGGTGGAGCTGGCCCCGGTGATCGGCACGCTGATGGGCCTGTCGCAGGTGGTGTTCCTGATCATCGGCGGCTACGTCGCCGACCGGATGGAGAAGACGGCGGTGATCCGCATCGGCATCCTGATGGCGCTGGCCACGGCGCTGCTGTTCACCGGCGCGATGCTCTGGCAGATGCCCTTCGCGGTGCTGGTGCTGCTGGCCGGGCTGTCGGGCATCGCGGTGTTCGGCGGCGGCGCGGTCTTCGCGCTGATGAGCGAGCGTTACGACGTGTCGCTCGCCCCGGCGGCGGTGGGCTATGCCGAGGTGTTCGGCGTGCTGGCGAGCTTCGTCGCGCCCTGGATGATGGGGGCGATCATCCATGCCGGCGGCGGCGCCTTCTGGCAGGCCTTCGCCGCCTTCGCGGTGGTCGAGGTGCTGCTGCTCGGCCTGTTCTCGGCGCTGGTCGCCGGGCTTGCCCGGATGCCGCGCCCGGTGCCGGGCTGAACGGGCATGGCGGCCGATGCGGGATCGGCATCGGCCGCCGCCAGAGGCCCGCGCCATGGGCTTCGCCGGACCGGCGATCTTGCGGTGGCGGTTCGGCCCCCGGCAGCTTCGCCGCGGAGCCCCCCGGAAAACTCCCGGTTTTTTTCGGGCAATGACCGCCGATTTCTTGTTTGCCCGCCCTTCGGAACCCGTGTTTCATCCCGGGGGCACGCTGTTTCCCCCTGCCGATCCGACCGGAGCCCATCCATGATCCGACCCGTCCCGGCGGTTGCCGCCATGCAGCCCTATGCCCTGGCGGATACCGGGGCGGGGCTGGTTTCGCTGGCGCAGAACGAAAGCTGCTTTCCTCCCGCCCCGGCGGTTCAGGCGGCGGGGCGGGAGGCCGTGGCGCGGGGCGCGCTTTATCCCGATCCCGACTGGCACGCCCTGCGGCAGGCCATCGCCGGGGTTCACCGGCTCGACCCCCGGACGATCCTCTGCGGCGCGGGGTCCATGGAGTTGATCGGCGCGCTGGTGCGCGCCTTCGCCGGGCCGGGCGACGAGGTGCTGGCGCCGGAATACGGCTATATCTACCTCGCCACCGCCTGCCGGCAGGCGGGCTGCGCCTATCGCACGGCGCCGGAGGCCGATTTCACGGTGTCGGTCGACGCGCTTCTGGCGGCGGCCGGCCCGGCGGTGCGGATCGTCTTCGTCTGCAATCCGGGCAATCCGACCGGCACGCGCCTGCCGAACGCGGAGCTGCTGCGGCTGCGCGCGGGCCTGCCCCGCGACGTGCTGCTGGTGATCGACCAGGCCTATGGCGAGTTCGACGATCAGGATCCGGCCGCGATCTTCGCGCTGGCCGGGCGGGGCGACACCTGCGTCCTGCGCAGCTTCTCGAAAGCCTATGGGCTGGCCGGGGCGCGCTGCGGCTGGGGGGTGTTTCCGCCCGGAATCGGCGGCGAGGTCCGCAAGCTGCTGAACCCCAACAACGTCGCCGCCGCCTCGCAGGCGATGGCGGCGGCGGCGATGGGCGAACAGGCCCATATGCGCGAGGCGGTCGCCCGGACCGCCGCGATCCGCCGGGCCTTCGCGGCGCGGCTGGAGGCGGCGGGTTTCGCGCTGCCCGAGAGCCATACGAATTTCGTCCTGATCCCCTTCGCCGGGGTGGCGGAGGCGCAGGCCGTCGACGGCGAGCTGCGCCGGCGCGGCTACCTGCTGCGCCCGATGGGGGGCTACGGCCTCGGCCATTGCCTGCGCGCGACGGTGATCGCCGAGGGGCCGATGCTGGAGGTGGCGGAGATCATCCGCGCGGCGGTGGCGGCCGGACGGGCCTGAGGGACATCCGGGGCCTCGGAACGTCGCCGGCCGCGCGGGCGGATGTGATGGGATCGGATCGAGGATTCCCGCGATGCGCGCCCGCGCCTTCTGGTCATGCCAGCCCGGTTCAGGCCGGATCGAGACCCCTCCCGACGGCCATCCACCATCCTCCGCCGCGGTCATCACCCCGCGCGACGGAGGGCAGGGCCCGACCGCGGGCGGGCGCAGCGACGGCTGTGGTCGCCGCTTTATGGTTCAGCACCGCCTAACCCCGATCATCGCGCCAGCGTCACCGAAGCGCCCGACCGGAGGGGCGGTCGGGCGCTGCCCGGCGGCGCTG
>JBDHSR010000200.1:0-6529 GCA_039808305.1 Gemmobacter sp.
ACCGGCGCCGTTCCGGCGGCCGGCACCGGCAGGGGCGCGGCGGCGACCGGCGTTCCCGATACCGCGCGCGGCTTCAGCACGGCGGCCAGCGCCTCGGGCGTCTCGCGCTGGAACGGGGTCTCGAAACGGGCGGTGACCCGGCCATCCGCCCCGATCTGGTCGGCGCGCAGCGTGTAGAGACCCGGCGCCACGCCGCGCAGCGTGGCGACCCAGGCGCCGGAGCTTCCCGCCGCGCTCTGCGCCACCCCGGCATTGTCGAGATAGAGCCGGACCGCCGCGCCGGGCGCCGCCAGCCCGGCCAGCTGCACCGCCCCGTCCGGCGTATAGGTGATGGTGGCGATGGAGATCCCCGCGCCCTCCGCCGCCGGCGCCCCCTGCAACACGGTCGCGGTGCCGCCCGCGTCCAGCAGGATCGCCGCCGGCGCCTGCGGCGCCGCCACGGCGGCCTGCGGCATTCCGGGCTCCACCTCTGCCGGATCCGGCGCCGCGACCATGGCCGGCGCGGTGGGCTCCAGCGCGACCGATTGCCCGGACGGCAGATCCACGCTGGCCTTGCGGGCGACCAGCGTCAGCAAGCGCGGCTGGTCGGAGGCGGGCAGCGCGAACATCGCCACGAACGCCCCCCCGGCATCGGCCATCGCGGCGGCGACCTCCTGCCCGTCGACCCGGACCGAGACCTCCGCCCCCGGCTCGGCCCGGCCGGCCACCAGCGCCTCGCCCTCGGGCGTCACGCGAACGGTATCGAAGCGGGGCGGCTCCGGCGCGGGCGACGGGCTGGCGACAGACGATTCGGCCGGCGCGGGTTCGGGGGCCTCGGCCGCCACGGCCGGGGCTTCGGCAGGCGCAGTAACTTCGGACAGCGCGGGCTCCGGGGCCGCCCCGGCGGCCGGCTCCGCCGTATCGGGGGTCACCGGCGCCGAGATCGCGACGGGCTCCGGCCCCGGTCCGCGCTGCCACCAGACCACGCCGGCCGCGACCACGGCAACCGCCGCCGCCACGATGGCCCCCTGCGCCGCCAGCGCCGCCCCCGTCCGTTCCGCCATTCCCGATCCCCTCGCCGCCCTTCGACCGCAGCGCGCTTCCTTTTGCTCAGGAACCCCGATACACCCGGAAAAGGCAACAGTTTTCAGGTGGTCCCATGCCCCTTCGCTCCGTCTGTGTGTTCTGCGGCTCGCGCCCCGGCCTCCGCCCCGCCTATGTCGCGGCCGCGCAGGCCACCGGCCGCATGCTGGCCGAGGAGGGGTGGCGGCTGGTCTATGGCGCCGGCGACATCGGCCTGATGGGCGAGACCGCCCGCGCCTGCCTCGCCGCCGGCGGGCCGGCGATGGGGGTGATCCCCAGCCACCTGCTCGCCCGCGAGGCCGGCAAGCGCGACCTCACCCAATTCGTCGCCACCGAGACGATGCACGAGCGCAAGAAGGTGATGTTCACCAATTCCGACGCCATCGTGGTGCTGCCCGGCGGCGGTGGCTCGCTCGACGAGTTCTTCGAGGTGCTGACCTGGGCGCAGATCGGCCTGCACCGCAAGCCGATCTTCCTGCTCAGCGCCGAGGGCTACTGGCAGCCGCTGATCGGACTTGTCGATCACGTCATCGCCGAGGGCTTCGCCTCGCCCTCGCTGCGCGATCACTTCGCGGCGGTGGCCGATGTGCCGGCGCTGCGCAGCGCCCTGCGCGCCGCCCTGTCCTGACGGACCGCCTCGGCGGAATAGAGCGCGAGGCCGAGCCAGATCAGCCCGAAGGCGATGGCGTGCCAGCGGGTGAAGGGCTCGGCGAAGGCCAGCGTGGCGCAGAGGAACTGCCCGGTCGGGTTGAGATATTGCACCAGCCCCACCGTCGCCAGCCGCACCCGCGCCGTGGCATAGGTGAAGAGCATCAGCGGCCCGGCCGTCAGCACCCCCGACACCACCAGCAACACGGCGGTCAGCGGCGAATCGAGGAAATGCCCGCCGGGCCGGCCGAACTCCGCCACCCGCCCGGTTCCGGTGAGCCAGAGCCACAGCAGCGCCGCCGGCACCAGGACCAGCACCTCCACGGTGACCGAGGCCACCGGCGCCACCCCCAGCCGCTTCTTGATGACGCCGTAAAGCGCGAAGGTCGCCGCGATGGCGAGCGCGAGCCAGGGCGCGACGCCGAGCCCCGCCGTCAGCACCGCCACCGCCAGCGCGGCGAGGCCGACCGCCACGCCCTGCACGCGGCTCAACCGCTCGCCGAAGACCAGCACGCCCATCAGCACCGTGGCGAGCGGGAAGATGTAATAGCCCATCGACGCCTCGACCGATTGCCCGGCCTGCACCGAATGGATGAACATGAACCAGTTCGACGAGATCAGCGCCGCCCCCAGCAACAGCCAGAGGAAGGTGGTCCCGCGCAGCAGGGGCCGCAGCGCGCCGATCCGCCGCCGCGCCGCCAGGAGGCCCACGAAGATCGCCGCCGACCAGACCGTGCGATGCGCCAGCACCTCCAGAGGCGGAACATGGACCAGAAGCTTGTAGTAAAGCGGCGAGGCGCCCCAGATCAGGCAGGCCACCACCATGGCCAGCACGCCCCTGCCCTGTTCGCCCATCGCCCTGCCTCCAAAGGAAAAGGCCCGCCGCGCGGGCGGGCCTCCGTCATGCCGGAACCGCGCTCACAGCCGCGCGGCGACCGCTTCCCAGTTCACCAGCTTCTCGAGGAAATTGGTGAGATAGGCCGGGCGCTTGTTGCGGAAGTCGATGTAATAGGAATGCTCCCACACGTCGCAGCCCAGCAGCGCGGTCTGCCCGAAGCAGAGCGGGTTCACCCCGTTCTCGGTCTTGGTGACCTTCAGGCTGCCGTCCTTGTCCTTCACCAGCCAGGCCCAGCCCGAGCCGAACTGGCCGGCGCCGGCGGCGGCGAAGTCTTCCTTGAACTTCTCGACCGAGCCGAAGGCCTCGACCAGCGCCTTTTCCAGCGCGCCGGGGATCTTCTTGGCCTCGCCCGGCCCCATCACCTCCCAGAACAGGTTGTGATTCCAGTGCTGCGAGGCGTTGTTGAAGATGCCGTTCTGCGCCACGGCGCCGGCCTGATAGGTGCCCTTGACGATCTCCTCGAGCGATTTCGACTCCCACTCGGTGCCGGCGATCAGCTTGTTGCCGTTGTCGACATAGGCCTTGTGGTGCAGGTCGTGGTGATATTCCAGCGTCTCCTTCGACATGCCGAGCGGCGCGAGCGCGTCATGGGCATAGGGAAGATCGGGAAGGGTGAAGGCCATGGCGGTGTCTCCTGTTCGGGATGGTCCTTTGGTGTTCAATAAGCGGCGGGGGGCGGAGAAGGTCAAGGGGCGACAGGCATCCGCCCGCCCGCGCACGCCCCGCGGGATCAAACGCGCGCGCCGCCGCCGCCGTTCCCCCGAAGAGACGCCGCGCCGAGAGGCCGCCGTCGCAGGGGGGCTTTCCGCCCCCCTCTCGAGCGCTGCGCGCTCAATTCACCCCCCGAGGATATTTCCGGACAGAAAATGCGGGAAAGCGCGGCCCCCGGTCCATTTTCTGTCTTCAAATATCCTCGGGGGGAGGCGCCGGAACGGCGACGGGGGGCGGACAGCCCCCCGCGACATCTCCGCCCCGCGCCGAGGCCCCTCACTTCCGCCGTTTGCCCGGCTTGTCCTTCAGGATCTCGCATCGGCCGCGCAGGTTCTCGTCGTTCTGATACCCCAGCACCGTGGCATTGGCCTGCGATTCCAGCGTGGCCTTGTCGATCCGGAGCGTATAGCGCACCGTCGCCCTGCGGCCGCCCTGCCCGTTCACCCTGACGCTCCACCGGAAGGTCACGGCCTTGTCGTCGTCGCGCGTGATCCGCGCCTCCGCCGGCCCGCCGGAGAAATGCCTGGTCACCGCGTCCGCCGCGATGGCCGTCCCCGCTGCGGTGTCATGCCTGACCACCATCACCGGGGTCAGCCAGTCGGTTCTGGCGACTTCGGGCTGCCGGCACAGATAGACGACCGGCGCCGCGTGGGCGGCGCCGGTCAAGGCCATCGCGGCGACGGCCGGGAGTACGAAATGGAACCTGGGCAATCTTTCCTCCTGACACGTCGCCTTGCAACTTCAGGAGGAAAGCGGCCCCCGTCAAGCGACGGAACGCCTCAGAACAGCTCGCTGCCCGATCGCGCCGAATGGCTCAGCAGGCCCATCACATAGCCCGCGACCGAGCGGAAGCAGACGAGGCTGTATCCGGCATCGTCCTTCCAGAAGGCGCCCGCGACCTGGGCGATGCGGGTGCGGCGGACCTCGCCCGGTTCCAGCGCGGCGTGGTCGGCCGGGGCGAGCTTCATCAGCACCTCCGCCGCCTTGTCGCCCTCGATGCGGAACACGGCGCGCGCGTCCGACACGTCGACCGCCAGATGGTGCCGGCCGGCCAGCCGCTCCGCCAGCGTGGCGAGCGCCGCCGCCACGTCCTCATAGGGCAAAACCAGCAGATATTCGTCGGGGCTCATCCAGGCGGCGGCCTTGTCGTCCGAGACTTCGATCCGCCGCTGGCCCGGCAGGGGCGTGCCGGTCACCGCCGTCACCGCCTCGGCCAGCCCCGGCATATCGGGTTTGGCCCGCAGCGTGATCATGCCCAAGGGGCCGATCTCGCGGACCTGCGCGAAGCCCGCGAAGCTCGCGCCGTTCAGCGCGCTGACCAGCTTAGACATTCTGCTTCTCCCCGTCCTTGTCGTAGAACACCGGATCGACGATCCGCACCTGCATGAAGGAGCCGTCGAGCCGCGTCATCTCGATCACCTCGCCGACCCGCGACAGGCCGCCCTTCACCAGACCCATGGCGATGCCCTTGCCCAGAGTGGGCGAGAAATAGGTCGAGGTCACCCGGCCTTGCGTATTGCGCTGGCCGTTGGCATTGCTGCCCGGCGCCGGCGCATAGGAGCCGTCGGGGATCACCGAGCCGTCCAGCGCCTCCAGCCCGACCAGTTTCCAGCGGTCGGGGCTGGCGAGATAGGGCCGTTCCTGCCCGCGCTTGCCGAGGAAATCCGCCTTCTTCTTCGAGATCGCCCAGCCGAGGTTCAGGTCCTGCGGGATCACCGTGCCGTCGGTCTCGTCGCCGATCATGATGAAGCCCTTCTCGGCCCGGAGCACATGCAGCCCCTCGGTGCCATAGGGCATCATGCCGAACTCGGCCCCTGCCGCCAGCAGCGCGTCCCAGAAGGCGCGGCCTTCCGAAGCAGGCACCGCGATCTCGTAGCTGAGCTCGCCCGAGAAGGAGATGCGGAAGGCCCGCACGCGGAAGCCGCCCAGCACGCCCTCCTGCCAGGTCATGAAGGGGAACGCCTCTTTCGAGACATCCATGCCGCCGAGCTTCTCCAGCACCTTGCGGGCATTGGGGCCGACCACGGCGATCTGGGCGAATTGCTCGGTGACATTGGCGGTATAGACCTGCCAGTCCCACCATTCGCATTGCAGCCAGTCCTCCATCCAGGCGTGGATGCGGTCCGACCCGCCGGAGGTGGTGTGGCAGAGCCAGGTCTCCTCGTCGATCCGGGCGACCACGCCATCGTCGGACAGGAACCCCTGCTCGCTGCACATCAGCCCGTAGCGGCATTTGCCGATGCCGAGATTCGACATGACATTGGTATAGAGCATGTCGAGGAATTTCCCGGCATCCGGGCCCTTGACGATGATCTTGCCCAGCGTCGAGGCGTCGAGCAGGCCGACATTGGCGCGGGTGTTCTTCACCTCGCGATGCACCGCCTGCTCATGCGTCTCGCCGGTGCGGGGATAGCAATAGGGGCGCTGCCAGAGGCCGACCGGCTCCATATAGGCGCGGTTCGCGAGGTGCCAGTCGTGGATCGGCGTCTTGCGCAGCGGCTGGAAGATCTCGCCCCGCGCCTCGCCCGCCAGCGCGCCGATGGTGACCGGCGTATAGGGCGGGCGGAAGGTGGTGGTGCCGACCTGCGGGATCGGCGCGGAAAGGCTGTCGGCCAGCACGGCGAGGCCGTTGATGTTGCTGAGTTTCCCCTGATCGGTCGCCATGCCGAGCGTGGTGTAGCGCTTGGTATGCTCGACCGAGCTGTAGCCCTCGCGCGCGGCGAGCTGCACGTCGGAGACCTTCACGTCGTTCTGCGGATCGAGCCACATCTTCATGCGCAGCTCGACGGGCGCGCCTTGCGGCATGATCCAGACCGGCTCCATCGCCGCCTCGGCGGGGGCGGAGACGGCGGGCGCATCGCCGCCGCCGACGGCAGCGGTCGCATCGGCCAGCACATCGGCGGCGAGCAGCCGGCCCGAGGCGGCGCCGGCGGTGACCACCAGCGCGCGCCCGTCATGGTTCAGCGGCGGGCGGGCCGGATCGGGGGCGAAATGCGCCTGCGCCTCGTCCCAGTTCAGCTTGCCGCCGCAATGGCTCCACAGATGCACCACCGGCGACCAGCCGCCCGACATGGCGACGGCATCGCAGGCGATCTCTTCCAGCACCGCGCCCTGCCCGGCATGGGCGCAGATCGCGACGCCGGTGACGCGCTTGCCGCCCTTCACCTTGGCGATGGCGCGGCCGGCCTCGACGCGGATGCCCATGGCGCG
>JBDHSR010000201.1:0-6505 GCA_039808305.1 Gemmobacter sp.
CCCGCCGCCGCCGGACGGTCGGCCCGCAGATGCAGCGTGCGGGCGGCAAGATCCTGCGCCCGGCCCGGCGCGCCGCTTTCCAGCGCCGCCATCAGCTCGGGGAAACTGTCCAGCGCCGCCTCGAAGCAACTGGTGTTCAGCGTCAGCGCGGTGTCGCTCGCCGCGATCGGGAAGCGCCGCTGCACCAGGATGTCGCCCTCGTCCACCCCGCCCGCGATGCGGTGCCAGGCGATGCCATGCTCCGCCTCGCCGCCGAGGATCGCCCAGACCGGCGCGTTCAGCCCGGCATGGCGCGGCAGCGGGCCGTCATGGAAGTTCACCCCGCCCTTCGCGGCCCGCGCCAGCGCCGCCTCCGGCACCAGCGAGAGATTGGCGATGGAGAGCAGCCAGTCCGCCGCGCCGGGCAGCAGCGCCTCCCATCCCCTGTCCTGCTCGATCACCGCGAGGCCGCGCCCGGCGCCCCAGGCCCGGAGTTCCGGGTTGCGGGTCACCAGCGCCGCGATGCGATGGCCGCGCGCCAGCCACATCTCGCCGCATTCGCGGGTCAGGCTCTCATTGCCGATCAGGAAACAGGAAAACGGGTTCATCATGCACTCCTTCCGCCCCTTTCACGGGCGGCGATGCCCCTATTCCGCGGGGCTGGCTTCATCCCTGGCCGGAGTCGCCCCCGGCCCGCTCTGCCCAGCCCGCCCGAAATGATGCACGATCAGATCGCGCAGGAAATGCGGCGGATCGCCCCGGTCCTTGCGCTGCACCAGCAGGCGCAACCGCCAGAGCACCCCGCCCGCGACATGGGCGAGCGTGGCGGCAGCGGCATAGAGATGCCCGTGATTCTTGGTGAAATAATGGCGCCGGCTGTCGAGCCAGAAGCGCGGGATGCGCGCCCAGGTCTTCATCCCGGTGGAGACCGAGCCGATATGCACCACCCGGCTTTCGCGCACATAATCGGCCGGCCAGCCGGCGCGGGCGGCGCGCAGGAACAGGTCCGTCTCTTCGAAATAGAGAAAGAAGGTTTCGTCGAAGAGGCCGATCCGGTCCAGCATCGCCTGCCGCATCATCACGCTGGCCCCGGCGAACCAGTCGACCCGGGCTGTCGCCTCGGGCACCGGCAGGGCGACGATCCGGCGGCGCAGCAGGCGCGACAGCGGGCCGAAACGCGCCGCTCCCTCCAGCTCGCTCAGCGCGGTGGGGAAGCGGAAGGCGGTCTGATGCGGCGCGCCATCCTCGCCCATGATGAAACTGCCGGCGAGGCCGGTGGCGGGATGCGCCTCCAGATGGTCGAGCAGGGCGCGGATCGCGCCGGGTTCGGGGAAGGCGTCGGAGTTCAGGATATAGACGTAATCCGGCCGCGCCCCGCCCGGCAGCCCGGCGCGGATGCCGAAATTGTTGCCCGCCCCGAAGCCGCCATTGCGCCCCGATTGCAGCACCCGCACCCTGCCCGCGTCCCAGCCGCGTGCGGCCACCGCCGCCGTCATCGCCTCGAACGAGCCGTCGCCGGAATCGTTGTCGACGATGGTGATCGCGCCCTCGATCCCCTCCATGGCGCGCAGGGCGGCCTCGGCCGCCCGCAGCGTCATCTCGGGGGTGCGCCAGTTCAGGATGACGGTCAGCAGGCGCGGCGTCATTCCGCCGCCTCGCGCAGCGCCGGCGTGGCCTGTTCGGCCGCCGCGATCACCTCCTGGAGCCGGGCGGCGAGCACGCGGACATTCGGCTCCAGCACCATGGAATCATGATCGCCCGGCACCTCATGCACCGAAAGCGCCGGGGCGAAGCGGGTCAGGTCGTTGTCGGGGAAGACATATTCCTTCGCCGCGCTGACCCAGTGGCCGTTCGACACCGCCCATTTCCGGTCGAGCGGCGGACGGAACAGCGCCGTCGCCCCCTTGCGCAGCGGCAGGGCGTATTCGGCGATGGCGGCGCGGAAGGCGGCCTCGATCTCGGCATTGTGGAATTGGTGCGCGGTCTCGGTCGGCGCCTTCGGCCGGCGCTTCTCGATCTCCCACGCATAGCGCGATTTCGCCCAGTCCAGCAGATAGCCCGGCCCGCGCGCCCGAAGCTCCGCCCCCTTGATCAGCGCCTTGTCGAGCCGCGAGAGCGGCGGGCGCAGCGGCAAGGGCGTGTCGAGCAGGACGAGAAGCGAGACCTGCTCGCCCTCGGCCTCCAACTGCCGGGCCATCTCCCAGGCGGTCAGCCCGCCGCCGGAGAAGCCGCCCAGCAGGTAAGGCCCCTGCGGCTGCACCTGCCGCAATTCGGCGATGTAGTCGCGCGCGGCGTCGGGGATGGTCCGATGCGGCGCGTCCTCGCCGAACAGGCCCTTGGCCTGAAGCCCGTAGAACGGCCGGTCGCCGCCCAGAAGCTGCGCCAGATGGCGCAGGTTCAGCACATTGCCGAACATGCCGGCGACAAGGAAGAACGGCTGTTTCGGCCCGCCCGCCCCTTCATGCATGGCGACGAGATGGGTGAAGCGGCGCTGCGGCGCCTGCGGTTTCGCGGCACCCTCCTGCGGGCCGATCCGCTCTTCGATCAGCCTTGCGCAGGCGGCGACGGTCGGCGCCTCGAACAGGACCGAGATCGGGAAATCCACCCGGAACGCCTTCTTCACCATGGCGAAAAGCCGCACCGCGATGAGGCTGTGGCCGCCGAGGGCGAAGAAATCGTCCTCCACCCCCACCTGCCCGACGCCGAGCAGATCCTGCCAGAACCCGGCCAGCGTGCGTTCGATGTCGTTGCGCGGCTCGACATATTCGCTGTCGAGATCGGGGCGGGCGAAGCTCTGCCCCTCGGGCCGCGCGGCCTCGGTCCGGTCGGCCTGCCGCAACAGCGCCGGCAGGTCGAGCGACGAGACGATGACCTGCGGCAACCCGGTCGCCAGCGCGCGGCCGAACGCCTCGGCCCCTTCCCGCGCGGCGATGCCTTGCGAGAGGTTGTGCAGCAGCCGCTCCTCCTGCGGCGAGGCGGGTTTCGCCGCGCCGGGCACGTCGTCGAAGGCCAGATCGCGCTCGGCCAGCGGCGCGGGTTTCAGCGCGCCGTCGAGCTTGCGGATGGTGAAGCCCTCGATCTCGGCCAGCACGCGGCCCGCATCGTCGGCCAGCGTCACGTCGAACACCGCGACCGGACCTTCGCCCCGGTTGGCGGCGGCATTGCGCACCCAGCTCTGCACCCGCGCCGGGATCGGCCCCCAGACCCGCACCCGGCCATAGGAGACCGGCACCCAGAGGTGATCGGGCCGATAGCCCTCGATCAGCCCCATCGCCCAGCCGGTCGCCAGATCGAGCAGCGCCGGATGCATCAGCCAGCCCTGCGCCAGATCCTTCTGCGCCGCCAAGGGCAGGGTCAGCGTGGCCAGCCCCTCGGCCTTGCCCAGGGCCATGCGGTGCAGCACCCGCCAGCGCGGGCCGAAAGCCAGATGCTCCTCCTGCGGCGAGCGGATGCCCTTCGCATCCTCCACCGCCGGCCCCATCCGCGCCGCGATCGCCGCCAGATCGACCGTCCCCGCCACACCGCGCAAGGGCAGCAGCCGGCCCTGCGCGTTCAGCGCAAAGCCGGTGCGGCCGCGCCAGTCCTGCGCCGAGCGGACCTCGAAACCGAAGCCCTCGTCCGAGGGCACCAGCCGCAGCCGCATCTCGCGGCTCGCCCCATCCGCCACCTCCAGCGCGCGGAAGAACATCAGGTCGCGGATCTCGAAGGCCGCCCAGCCCTCTTCCGCCGCCGCCTCGGCCGCGATCTCCAGATAGCCGGTGCCGGGGATCAGCGCCGTGCCGTCCTTGGTGCGGTGGCCGTCGAGCACCCATTGCCCGGTCGACAGCGCCGCCGAGAACACCCGCGCGCCGTCCCGGTCGAAGGTGGTGGAATGCAGCATCGGCCGCGCGACCGGCAGCTTCGGCGCCTCGGGCCTCGTGCCGGAACGGTCGGCCAAGGCCTCGGCCGCCATGCCGGTATCGGACCAGATGCCCCAGTTCAGCGCCAGAACCCGCGTCCGCCCGCCCGCCCGCGCCTGCGCATAGGCGTTGAGATATTCGTTCGCCGCGACGTAATCCACCTGCCCCGCCGGGCCGGTGACGGTGGAGGTGGAGGAAAACAGCACCAGCAGATCCAGCCGCCCGTCGGGGAACAGCGCATCCAGCACCTGCGTGCCATGCAGCTTCGGCGCGAAGACCTCTTCCACCGCCGCCGGGGATTTGGTCAGCAGCGGGCCGTCATCCACCACGCCCGCCGCATGGATCACCGCCTTGATCGGGCCGAAGGCGGCCTCGGCCGCCGCCATCGCCGCGCGCATCTCCTCGGCGTTGCAGACATCGGCGCGGGCCACCAGCACCTCGGCGCCGAGGCTTTCCAGCCGCTGCACCGCGAGGATGCGGCGCCCCAGCGGATCGCCGGCGCCATGGCGGGCGAGATGCGCCGGCCATTGCGCGCGGGGCGGCAGGTCGCTCCGCGCGATCAGCACCAGCTTCGCCTTCGCCTCGACCGCCAGCCTCTCGGCCAGCGTCAGGCCGATGCCGCCGAAGCCGCCGGTGATCAGCACCGGCGCGCCCTCGGGCAGATCCAGCCCGGCGGGGGCGAGCGGCAGGCGCTTCAGCCCCCGCTCATAGCGCTTCTCGCCGCGCAAAGCGGCGGCGTGGCCGGAGGGTTCCGCCAGCAGATCCTCCACCACCTGCCCGGCCAGCCGCGCCATCGCCGCCGGATCGGGCTTCGCCCGCCAGCCCTTCGGCGCGACCGGCAGCGCCACGTCGAGCATGGCGCAGCTCACCCCCGGCAATTCGCGCGGGATCACCTTCGCCGGCCCCGCCACCGCCGCCTTCTCGGGATAGGGCAGCCCCTCGTCCCTCACCCGCGCGGCGCCGGTGGTGACGACGCTCAGATGGATCGGACGCGGCAGGTTCTCCTCGGCCATGGCCTGACCGAGGAACATCAGCGAATAGAAGCCCTGTTCGATATTGCGATGGAAGAAGCTCGATCCGGGGCGGTGGCTCTCGCGGTCGGTCACCAGCCAGAAATGCGCGATCCGGTCGGGCGCATGGCCCGAGGCGACGAGATCGCGCAGAAGCTGGTCATAGCCCTCGCGCCCGCGTTCGGGGTTGAGGATATAGCCGCCTTCGCCATCGCGCGCGAAGGCGTCGCCGGCGCGGACCGTCACCACGCCATGCCCCGCCGCGCGCAACTGCGCCACGACCTGCGCGGCAAGCCCGGCCTCGTCCATGAAGACCAGCCAGCCATGCGGCGCGGCATCCTCGGCCTCCTCGACCGCGCGGGGGCGCCAGACCGGCTGCCAGCCCCATTGCGCGAGATCGGCGATCTTCATCGGCAGCGCCTCGGCCTCCACGGCCTGCGCCTGCGCGGGTTCGATGAAATAGGGTTTGCGCTGGAAGGCGTAGCCCGGCAGCGGCACCTTGAGCCGCCGCGCGCCGCCCCAGACCGGCTCCCAATCCACCGCCACGCCGCAGGCCCAGAGCCGGGCGATGCTGGCGATATGCCAGGCGTCGTCGGCCATCTTCTGCTCGGGGTGGCGCAGCGCCGGGATCACCTGCCCCGCCGCCACGCCATTGGCCTGCGCCAGCGACGAGAGCGCCCGGCCCGGCCCCATCTCCATATAGACCCGGCCCGGCGTCGCGGTCAGATGCGCCATCCCCTGCCGGAACAGCACGGTATTGCGCAGATGGCGCACCCAATACTCCGGGCTGACCGCCTCTTCCGCCGTCAGCGGCAGGCCGCTGCGGTTGGAGATCACCGGCAGTTCGGGCGGGTTCAGCCAGATAGAGCGGAGGTAATCGCCGAAGCGGCCCAGGATCGGCTCCAGCATCCGGCTATGGGCGGCGATGTCGATGGCGATACGCTGGGTCTCGATCTCTTCCGCCGCGAGCCTCCGGGCCAGTTCCGCCAGTTCGGCATCCGGGCCGGAGACGACGCAGAGGCCGGGCGCATTGACGCTCGCCATGTCGAGCCCGCCGGTCAGGCGCGGCCGCAGATCGGCCTCGTCCAGCGGCACCGACAGCATCCCGCCCGGCGGCACGCTGTCGAAAAGCTGGCCGCGCAGATGCACGAGGCCGATGCAATCCTCGAAAGACATCACCCCGGCCAGACAGGCGGCGGTGTTCTCGCCCATCGAATGCCCGATCAGCGCGGCGGGGCGGACGCCCCAGCTTTCGTAAAGCTTCGCCAGCGCATATTCGGCGATCATGATGAGCGGCAGCTGCACCGAGGGGCGCTTCAGCCGCTCGTCCGCCGCCGCCTCCGCCCCCGGTTCGGGCAGCCAGAGCGCGCGCAGGTCGTAATCGAGCTTCGGTTGCAGCACGGCGAGGCCGCGATCCATCCAGTCGCGGAATTCCGGCTCGGTCTCGTAGAGGTCGCGCGCCATGCCGGCATATTGCGCGCCGCCGCCGGGGAACATGAACACCACCTCGGGCGCCTCGCCCAGATGGTCATGGGTGAAGACACGGCGGGGATCCTTGCCCTCCAGCAGGTCGGCGGCTTCCTCATGGCTGGCGGCCACCAGCACCCGGCGCTTCTC
>JBDHSR010000202.1:0-6488 GCA_039808305.1 Gemmobacter sp.
GAACGGGATCGTCTCCACCCAGTCCACCACATCCACCGCGTCGCTGCGCGGATCGCCGAATTCGGCGATCCAGCGGCGCGGCCGGCCCGGCCCGGCATTGTAGCCCGAGGCCACCAGCGCGATGGAGGGCCCGAACTCCTCGACCAGCGTGGCGAGATAGGCGGTGCCGATCCGGGCGTTGAAGGCGGGATCGGCGGTCAGCCTGCCCACCTCGAAGGGCAGGCCGAGCTTGCGGGCGGTGCGCTCGGCGGTTTCCGGCATCACCTGCATCAGCCCGCGCGCGCCGGCGCTGCTGCGGGCGGCCGGGTCGAACTCGCTTTCCCGGCGCGCGATGGCCAGCGCCAGCGGGCGCGAGACCGCAAGCCCCTCGGCCGGGATCAGGTCGGGCACCGGGAAATAGGCCTCGGGCAGGATCACCCCGCGCTCCGCCCCCTGTTTGGCGAGCAGCACGGCGATATGCGGCTCGTTTATGCTCAAGGCGAAGGCGGCGAGGCTTGCCAGATCCCGCGGCCCGAGGCCCTCGGCCAGATGCAGCAGGAACCGCTTGCCCTGCGCCCGGTCCCCGGCATGGAGCAGCAGCAGCCCCGCCTCCAGCACCGAGGAGCGCGCGAAATCGCGCTGCCGCCAGTCCGGCGCGGCAAGCGGTGCGAGCAGCGCGGGGTCGAGCGGCTGGCCGATCCGCTCGGCGGCGAGCTGGCCGTAATAGGCGGTCTGGTGCTTCGCCGCGGCCTCGTAGGCGGCGCGGGCGGCGGGATCGCCAGCCGCCTCCAGCGCCCGGCCCTGCCAGTATTTCGCGCGCGAGACCGAGATCGGCGTGGCGACGGCGGCCTCCAGATGGCGGAAATGCTGAAGCGCGGTGCGGGCATCGCCCAGTTTCCGCAAGGCGATGAAACCTGCCAGGAATTCCAGATCGGCGTAATCCGCGCCGCCTTCCAGCCGGTGACGGGCGGCGATGCGATAGGCCGTCTGCGCCTCGCCGTCGCGCAGGAGCTTGCGCGCCAGTTGCGCGCGCCGCTTGGCCCAGGCCTCGGGCCGGCCCAAGAGATCGAGGCTTTCGGATTGCTCCAGCATCAGCGCCGCCGCGTCGGGCCAGAGATCGCGGGCGATGCGCCAATCGGCGCGGGCATGGGCCAGCAGCGGATGCTGCGCCATCGCCTGCGGCACCGCGCGCACCAGCGTATCCACCCCCTCGCTGCGATCCATCAGCGCCAGCCGCGCCCGCGCCAGCGCCTGCCAGCCGTCGGAGACATCGGGCAGAAGCCGCCGCACCTCCGCCGCATCGCCCTGCCAGAGCAGGTGCGACAGCCGCTCCTCGGTCAGCCTGGCGAGGCCGGGATAGAGCAGGAACAGCGCCGCTTGATCCTCGGCGGTGAACGGCAGGTCCACCCAGGCGTGCCGCGCCTCGGCCTCGGCCTCGGCCACGCGGCCGGTGGCGCGCAACGCGCGGATGACGGCCAGCGCGCCGGCGCCGGTCTGCGGCAGGCTTTCGCCGAACCAGGCGATCACCCGCGCCGGATTGGTGGAGCGCGCCACCGCCGCCTCGCCCTTCTCGCGCAGGAGCGGCAGGCCCGGCCAGTCGGGGCGGCGGGCGAGGAAGGCCTCGTATTCCGTCAGCGTGCCCTCGCCCGCGCGCAGCCGCTGCCATTCGACGATGTCGGCGCCCACCGCGCTCGACCCCTGAGCGAGGCGCTGCGCCTCGGGCCAGTTCCTGCGGCCCGCCTCGTTCAGCGCCAGCCGCAGCGCCTCGGCGGCCGTCTGGGCGAGGGCGGGGGCGGCGGGAAGGGCGAGGCAGAGGCAGAGGAGGGCGCGGCGCAGCAGGGTCATGGGCGCGAGCCTGCCGCAAGCCGGGCGCGGCGGCAACTCACATCCCCTTCAGAAGCCGCCGAAACCCCGCGCAGGCAACTTGGCAAGCCTCGCCTCTGCCGTTACAGGAAAGCCGTCAACCGGGCGAGTCCGCCCCAGCTTCAGGAGATGCGTGTCATGTTCAAAGGGTCCATGCCTGCCCTGGTCACGCCGTTCAAGAACGGCGAGCTGGATGTGGACACGCTGAAGAAGCTGGTGGAATGGCATATCGCCGAGGGCTCGTCGGCGCTGGTGCCGGTGGGCACGACCGGCGAGAGCCCGACGCTGAGCCATGAGGAACATGGCCGGGTGATCGAGATCGTGGTGGAAACCGTCGCGGGCCGCATCCCGGTGATCGCCGGCGCCGGCTCGAACGCCACCGCCGAGGGGATCGGCCTCATCCGCCACGCCGAGAAGGTGGGCGCCGATGCCGCGCTGGTGGTGACGCCCTATTACAACAAGCCGACCCAGGCCGGGCTGGTGGCGCATTTCACCGCGCTGCACGAGGCGTCGAACCTGCCGATCATCATCTACAACATCCCCGGCCGCTCGGTCGTCGACATGACGCCCGAGACGATGGGGCAACTGGCGAAACTGCCGCGCATCGTCGGCGTGAAGGACGCGACCGGCAAGATCGAGCGGGTCAGCCAGCAGCGCGCCGCCTGCGGCAAGGACTTCATCCAGCTTTCGGGCGAGGATGCGACCGCGCTCGGCTTCAACGCGCATGGCGGGGTGGGCTGCATCTCGGTCACCGCCAATGTCGCGCCGCGCCTCTGCGCGGAGTTCCAGGCGGCGACACTGGCGGGCGATTACGCCAAGGCGCTGGACTATCAGGACCGGCTGATGCCGCTGCACGAGGCGATCTTCCTGGAGCCGGGGCTCGTCGGGGCGAAATACGGCCTCTCGCTGCTCGGCCGCTGCCCGGAAGAGGTGCGCCTGCCGCTGGTCGGTCTGACCGACGCCACCAAGGCGCGGATCCGGGCGGCGATGGAATTCGCCGGGCTGATCTGACCCGGAGGGGTCGTGCGGGGCGGGTGCCTTCTCCGCATCGCCGGATGACGTTCGCAACGTGAAGGCGGCGTCATGACAGGCGCGCCCGGAAGTCCGGGCGCGCCTTTATCATTCGCCGCCATTGGTGGCGCGGTCGTTCTGCCGGGCCTTGCGGTCGCCCTTCTCGCGATTCACGCCGCCGGCATTGGGCTCGGTATTGCCGCGGATCGTGTTGGCGTGCTTGCTGGCGGCCTCGTCGAGCTTGCGCTTCTGCGCCTCTTCCATGACGTCGAACCGGGTGTTCTCGGTGGTGTTGTCAAAGCGTGGCTTGGTCATGCCGACATCCTCCTTCCGTGTCGGAAGAAACGCCGGAGCCGGGGATTTGTTCCATGGGGCCGGAGGGTGGAACGGGAACGGAACGCGGCAAATGCGGACGGAATGCCTGTAAACAGGCCGATTTATCACATGAAAACAAACCGCTATGGAATATGTGGCGACCCCGACAGGACTCGAACCTGTAACCTGCCCCTTAGGAGGGGGCTGCTCTATCCAGTTGAGCCACGGGGCCGGACCGCTCTTTTCATGTAGGGAAATGGCGAGCCATGCAAGCCGTTCCGTGCCGGAAAACGGAAAAAGGGGCGACGAAATCTGGCCCTTCGTCGCCCCTCCGTCCTCGCGCCGGTTGAGAGCTTGCTGGCGCGGGATCTGTATCTGTTAGCGATAACATTATCAGAAGATCTGGCCTTGGACAAGGGCTTCCTTTGGCGCTAACAAGGAAGGACCCCCGATTTCAACGCGAAGGTCATTGCCCGTGTCCAGACCGCCGGTTTCAGATCCCCGCCGCACCCTGACGCTGCGCGATGTCTCCGAAGCGTCGGGGGTGAGCGAGATGACGGTGAGCCGGGTGCTGCGCAACCGGGGCGACGTGTCGGACGCCACGCGGGAAAAGGTGCTGCTGGCGGCGCGCCAGCTCGGCTATGTGCCGAACAAGATCGCGGGGGCGCTGGCCTCGCAGCGGGTGAATCTGGTGGGGGTCATCATCCCCTCGATGTCGAACATGGTCTTTCCCGAGGTGATGACCGGCATTTCCGAGACGCTGGAGGATACCGGGCTGCAACCCGTGGTCGGCATCACCAACTATTCGCCCGACCGCGAGGAGTCCGTGCTCTACGAGATGCTGAGCTGGCGCCCCTCGGGCCTCATCATCGCCGGGCTGGAACATGGCGAGGCGTCGCGCGCGATGCTGGAAAGCGCCGGGATCCCGATCGTCGAGATCATGGATGTCGACGGCACGCCGGTGGACAGCGCGGTCGGCATCTCGCATCGCCGGGCCGGCTTGCAGATGGCGGAGGCGATCGTGGCGGCGGGCTATCGCCGGATCGGCTTCCTCGGCACCAAGATGCCGGAGGACCACCGGGCGCGCAAACGGCTGGAAGGCTTCCGCGAGGGGCTGGCCAAGGCGGGGCTCGATCTGGCGGATGAGGAATATTACCGCGGCGGCTCGGCGCTGCTGAAGGGGCGCGAGATGACCGAGGCGATCCTGGGCCGGACGCCGGATCTCGATTTCCTCTATTATTCCAACGACATGATCGGGGCGGGCGGGCTGCTCTGGTGCCTGGAGAAGGGCATCGATGTGCCCGGAAAGCTGGGGCTGGCCGGCTTCAACGGGGTCGAGCTGCTCGACGGCCTGCCGAGGAAGCTCGCCACGATGGACGCCTGCCGGCGCGAGATCGGCGTCCATGCGGCCGAGATCATCGCCGGCAAGCGGCCGAGCGGGGTGATCGGCGGCGAGGTCATCGAACTGACCCCGGTGCTGCAACCCGGCGAGACCATCCGCCGGCGCTGAGCCTCAGTAGATCAACCCGTCGAACAGGCCGAAGGCGCCCGCCTGCGAGCCGAGGCTGCGCCCGGCGCCGCTGTCGTTGGCATAGGCCACGATGGCGTTGTAGGTGCCGGGGCCGAAGGCGCCGTCGATGCCGGAGCGGTAATAGCCATAGGCGGCCAGCCGCTGCTGGATGCGCTGGCGGTCGCGATAGCCGTAGGAGTTGAACGCCTGCGCCACCGGCGTGCTGTAGATGCTCGACCTGTAGACCGGCTGCGGCGCCGGGCGGTAGACCCGGGTCGGCGGCGCGTAGTAGTTGTAGGTCGGCGCGGGCTGGCGCGGATAATAGGCGCGCGGCTGCTGGTTGCGGCGCATGTCGTCGAGGATCCGGTCGATCACCATGGCGGTGGCGGCGCCTTGCAGGAACTTGCGTTCGTTCTTGCCGAGCGCCTGCGCCGGGGCGGCGAGGCCGGCCGCCAGTCCCAGCGCGAGCGTGGCGGCGACGGCGGTTCGGGCGAGTTTCGAAGTCAGGACTGCGGGCAGCATGTCTTGGTCCTTTCGGTTTGCGTGGCTCTGGCCGACAGATGCGCCAGCGGCAGATGCTAGGCAAAAGCGGCCCCTTGCTATCGGATAACAAATGGCGGGGGCTCCGGGTTTCCGGCGGCGGGCAAGACGCCGGGCATCGGCGGTATCCGGCCGGCCCGGGGGGTTCGCCTCTCCCCGGGGATAATTCCGAACGGATGCGGCGGGGCGCCGTGCGGGGCGAATGCGGCTATACAGTGGCGGGGTTTTGCGCTAGGGGCGGGGCCGAGGCTCCGAAGATTCCGGGGCGGCGCGGGCGGGGAGGCCCGGCCGCGAGGGGAAGGGCAGGGCCGTCACAGGGCGATCCGCCCCCTCTGGGTTATGACATGAACGGACATTCGATCGCGGCGCCGCTGGCAGCGGCCCTCGCCGCCAAGGGCTATGAGTCCCTCACCCCCGTGCAGGAGGCCGTGCTGGCCCCCGAAATGGCCGGGCGCGACGCGCTGGTCTCGGCGCAGACCGGCTCGGGCAAGACGGTGGCCTTCGGCCTCGCCATGGCGCCGGAAGTGCTGGGCGGGGCGGAGCGGCTGCTCTTCGCCGAGACGCCGCTTTCGCTCATCATCGCGCCGACGCGGGAACTGGCGCAGCAGGTGGCGCGGGAACTCGACTGGCTCTACGCCGAGGCGGGGGCGCAGATCGCCACCTGCGTCGGCGGTATGGACTACCGCAACGAGCGCCGGGCGCTGGAGCGCGGCGCGCATATCGTCGTCGGCACGCCGGGCCGGCTGCGCGACCATATCGAGCGCGGCAGCCTCGATCTGTCGGGCCTCAAGGTCGCGGTGCTGGACGAGGCGGACGAGATGCTGGATCTGGGCTTCGCCGAGGATCTGGAATTCATCCTGTCGGCCGCGCCCGAGGGGCGGCGCACGCTGATGTTCTCGGCCACCGTGCCGAAGGAGATCGAGGCGCTGGCCGGCACCTTCCAGCGCGACGCGCTGCGCATCCAGACGGCGGGCGAGGCGCGCCAGCATGGCGACATCGAATACCGCGCGATCAGCGTGACGGCGCGCGACAAGGAACACGCCATCTTCAACGTGCTGCGCTTCTACGAGGCGCGGACGGCCATCGTGTTCTGCAAGACGCGGATGAACGTCAATCACCTGCTGGCGCGGATGGGCAATCGCGGCTTCCAGGTGGTGGCGCTGTCGGGCGAGCTCAGCCAGTCGGAGCGGATGCACGCGCTTCAGGCGCTGCGCGACGGGCGGGCGCGGGTCTGCATCGCCACCGACGTGGCGGCGCGCGGCATCGACCT
>JBDHSR010000203.1:0-6467 GCA_039808305.1 Gemmobacter sp.
AACCTGCCGGTCGAGCTGCCCTATGACGTGAGCTTCGACAAGCCCGGCAATCCGCTCGACCGCCACCCGACCTGGCGCGATTGCGCCTGCCCGAACTGCGGCGCGCCGGCGAAGCGCGAGACCGACACGATGGACACTTTCGTCGATTCGTCCTGGTATTACGCCCGCTTCACCGCGCCGCGCGCCACCACGCCGACCGTGGCGGCGGATGCGGAATACTGGATGAATGTCGACCAGTATATCGGCGGTATCGAACACGCGATCCTGCACCTGCTCTATTCGCGTTTCTTCGCCCGCGCGATGCACGCGACCGGCCACCTGCCCGCCAAGGCGCGCGAGCCGTTCGACGCGCTGTTCACGCAGGGCATGGTGACGCATGAGATCTACAAGACCACCGACGCCAATGGCCGCCCGGTCTATCACCTGCCGGAGGACGTGATCCGCTCGGAAACCGGCGCCACGCTGAAGGACGGGACGGCGGTGGAGATCATCCCCTCCGCCAAGATGTCGAAATCGAAGAAGAATGTCGTCGATCCGATGAACATCATCCGCGATTTCGGCGCCGATACCGCGCGCTGGTTCGTGATGTCCGACAGCCCGCCGGAGCGCGATGTGGAATGGACCTCCTCGGGCGCCGAGGCGACGGCCAGGCATCTGGGCCGGGTCTGGCGGCTGGCCGACGAGATCGGCCGCGACGCAAGCGCCGCAACGGACGAGGATGCGGCGCTGGCCCGCGCCGCCGCCCGCACCATCGTCGACGTGACCCATGGCATCGAGAACTTCGCCTTCAACAAGTCGGTGGCGGCGCTTTACGCCTTCACCAACACGCTGGCGAAATCGAAGGCCGGGGGCGCCGCGAAACAGGCGGCGATGCGCGTCATGGCGCAACTGATGTCGCCCATGGTGCCGCATCTGGCCGAAGAGGTCTGGTCGATGCTGGGCGGTGCGGGACTGGTGGCGCGTGCGCCCTGGCCCAAGGCCGACCCGGCGCTGCTGGTCGAGGACAGCGTGACGCTGCCGATCCAGATCAACGGCAAGCGGCGGGCGGAAATCAGCGTGCCGAAGGACATGGCCGCGGCCGAGGTTGAAAAGATCGCGCTGGCGAACGAGGATGTGGTCAGGTTCCTCGCCGGAAATCCGGTGAAGAAGATCATCGTCGTGCCGGGCCGCATCATCAATGTCGTCGCTTGACCGCCGCACCCTGCTGCTGGGCCTCGCCGCCCTGCCCGCCTGCACCTTCACCCCGGCCTATGCGCCGGGGGGGCCGGCGGCCCATCTGCAAGGCGCGGTGCGGGTCGACAGCCCCGACACCCGCAACGGCTTCGACCTGGTGGAGCGGCTGGAGGAACGGCTCGGCCGCCCCGAGGCGCCGCGCTACCGGCTGGGCTACCGGATCGAGACCCGCCGCATCGGCGTCGGCATCACCCCGGAAAACGCCATCACCCGCTACCATCTGAACGGCCGCGTCGACTGGTGGCTGACGGATGAGGCCGGCACCCGGCTGACCGAGGGCGTGGCGGAAAGCTTCACCGCCTGGTCGGCCACCGGATCGACCGTGGCCGGGCTTTCGGCCGAGGAGGACGCGGCGTTCCGGCTGATGCGCATCCTCGCCGACCAGATCGTGACGCGGCTGATCGCGGTCGCGGGCCACCTGCCATGAAGCTCACCGGCGCCGGCGCCGCGGCCTATTTCGGCAAGCCCGACCCCGGCGCGGCGGGGCTGCTGATCTACGGCCAGGACGCGATGCGCGTGGCGCTGCGCCGGCAGGAGGTCATCCGCGCCCTGATCGGGCCGGAGGGCGAGGCCGAGATGCGGCTCACCCGCCTCGCGGCGGCGGAGGTGCGCAAGGACGCGGCGCTGCTGATGGACGCGATGAAGGCGCAGGGCTTCTTCCCCGGCCCGCGCGTGGCCTTCCTCGAGGACGCGACCGACACGCTCGCCCCCGCCGTGACCGAGGCGTTGAAGGACTGGCGGCCGGGCGATGCGCAGATCGTCGTCACCTCGTCGAGCCTGACCACGAAATCGGCGCTGGTGAAGCTGTTCGACGCCCATCCCACCGCCCGCTCCATCGGCATCTACGACGACCCGCCCTCGCGCGAGGAGATCGAGGCGACGCTGCGCAAGAGCGGCCTTGCCGAGATCGGGCGCGAGGCGATGGGCGACCTGCTGACGCTGGCCAAGGAACTCGACCCCGGCGATTTCCGTCAGACGGTGGAGAAGATCGCGCTCTACAAATGGGGCGACGCGAGCCCGCTCACCCCGGCCGAGATCGCCGCCATGGCGCCGGCCACCACCGAGACCGAGGTGGACGACATGCTCGACGCGGTGGCCGAGGGGCGCGGCGCCACGGTGGGCCTCTTGATGCGGCGGCTGGAGGGGCAGGGCCTGCTGCCGGTGACGCTCTGCATCGCCGCGATGCGCCACTTCCGCACCCTGCACGCGCTGGCCTGCGACCCGCGCGGCGCCGCCTCCTTCCGCCTGCGCGGCCCGCGCCGCGACCGCGTTCAGCGCCAGGCAGAAAGCTGGGGCCTGCGCCGGCTGGAGGACGCGTTGCGCCTGATCGTGGAAACGGATCTCACGCTGCGCTCCACCTCGCGCGCCCCGGCCATGGCGGTGATGGAACGCGCCCTCATCCGGCTCGCGATGATGAAACGCTGAGGGGGCGCCGCCCCCGCCGCGCCTGCGGCGCGACTCCCCCGGGGTATTTTTCATCAGGTTGAAGGCAGATACAGCTTCAACCTGAGGCAAATACCCACGGGGGTCCGGGGGCAGTCGGCCCCCGGCCTCGGTCAGAATTCCAGCGGGCGGTCGCCGTTCTCGTCGCGGATGCGCGAGGGCAGGCCCATGGTGTTCAGCAGGTTGACGAAGGGCCTCGGGTCGAGTTCCTCGACATTGACCATCGTCCCCACATCCCAGACGCCTTCCGCGATCAGCAGCGCGGCGGCGACCGGGGGCACGCCGGCGGTGTAGCTGATGCCCTGCGAGCCGACTTCCTCATAGGCTTCCTTGTGGTCGGCGACGTTGTAGAGCAGGATTTCCTTCTCCACCCCGTCCTTCACGCCGCGCACCACGTCGCCGATGCAGGTCTTGCCGGTATAGTTCGGCGCGAGGCTGGCCGGGTCGGGCAGCACGGCCTTCACCACCTTGAGCGGCACGACCTCCTGCCCCTCGGCGGTCTTCACCGGCTTTTCGGACAGCAGGCCCAGGTTCTTCAGCACCGTGAAGACGTTGATGTAATGGTCGCCGAAGCCCATCCAGAAACGCACATCGGCGTCCTTGTAGCGGTTCGACAGGCTGTGAACCTCGTCATGCCCGGTGAGATAGGCTTTCTGTTCGCCCACCACCGGCAGGTCCCAGGTCTTGCCGATCTCGAACATCCGGTTCGACTGCCACGCCCCGCTTTGCCAGGAATAGACCGTGCCGGTGAATTCGCGGAAATTGATCTCGGGGTCGAAATTGGTGGCGAAATACTTGCCGTGCGAACCGGCATTGATGTCCACGATGTCGATCGAGTCGATGCGGTCCAGCATCCCCTCCGCCACCCGCGCCCAGGCGTTCACCACGCCGGGGTCGAAGCCGATGCCGAGGATCGCCGTCACCCCCGCCGCCTTGCAGCGCTCGCGCCGTTGCCATTCGTAATTGCCGTACCAGGGCGGGCTTTCGCAGATCTTCGCCGGGTCCTCGTGGATCGCGGTGTCCATATAGGCCGCGCCGGTCTCGATACAGGCCTCCAGCACCGTCATGTTGACGAAGGCGGAGCCGACATTGATCACGATCTGAGCGCCGGTCTGCCGGATCAGCGCCGCCACCGCCGCGCTGTCCATCGCGTCGACCGCATGGGCCTGAAACACGCCGGGCTGTTTCATCGCGCCTTTTTCGTGGACGCTGGCGATGATCGCCTCGCATTTCCCCTTGGTGCGGCTGGCGATATGCAGATCGCCCAGCCGGTCGTTATGTTGCGCGCATTTATGCGCCACGACCTGCGCCACGCCGCCGGCGCCGATGATCAACACGTTCCGTTTCACTTCGATCCGTCTCCTTCAAGGACTGAGGGAAGTCATTGGGGGAAGGGAGAGGTTCAGCCGAGGCTGCTCTCGTAATCGGCATAGCCGAATTCGCGTTTCAGGGTCAGGGTTCCGTCCGGCTCGCGCACCACGATGGAGGGCATCTTCACGCCGTTGAACCAGTTCTTCTTGACCATGGTGTAGCCGGCGGCGTCGGCGATGCTCAGCCGGTCGCCCACCTTCAGCGGCGCGGGGAAGCCGAACTCGCCGAAGATGTCGCCCGCGAGGCAGGACTTGCCGCAGATCATCCAGGGGTGATCGCCCGAGGTCTCCATCTTCGCCGGCTGGCGGTAGATCAGGAGGTCGAGCATATGCGCCTCGACCGAGGCGTCGACGATGGCCAGATCCTTGCCGTTGTTCAGCGTGTCGATCACCGTCACCTCGAGGCTGGCGCTGTTGGTGATCGCGGCCTCGCCCGGCTCCAGATAGACCTGCACCCCGAACCGCTCGGCGAAGGCGCGCAGCCGGGCGGCGAGGCGATCCACCGGATAGCCCTCGCCGGTGAAATGGATGCCGCCGCCGAGGCTGACCCATTTCAGGCGCTTCAAGAGGGGGCCGAATTCTTCCTCGATCCGGCCGAGCTGGCGGTCGAACAGGTCGAAATCGGCGTTCTCGCAATTGTAATGGATCATGAAGCCGGAAATCCGGTCCATCACCGTCTCGATCCGCGCCGCGTCCCATTCGCCCAGGCGAGAGAACGGCCGCGCCGGGTCGGCCAGATCGAAGCCGCTGGTCGAAAACCGCGGGTTCAGCCGCAAGCCGCGTTCGATGCCGGCCGACTGGTTGTCGAACCGCTCCAACTGGCCGATGGAGTTGAAGATGATCTTGTCGGCATAGCCCACCGCCTCGGCGATCTCGTGATCCGACCAGCCGACGGAATAGGCGTGGGTCTCCTTGCCGAACCGCTCGCGCCCGAGGCGCAGCTCGTAAAGGCTGCTCGACGTGGTGCCGTCCATATGCTCGCGCATCTGCTCGAACACCGGCCATGTCGCGAAACATTTCAGCGCCAGCAGCGCCTTGGCGCCGGAGGCCGCGCGCAGGCGGTCGATGATCTCCATGTTGCGCGAGAGCTTCGCCCGGTCGATCAGGTAGTAAGGTGTCTGGATCATCGGAATCCCCCCCGGGGCCAAAAGGGACAAGAGCGGCCTCACATAGGGCCTAAGCCCCCTCTATGCAAGACATGTGACAGAAGGCTACTGGGTCTTGAGCAGCCGCTGCTTCTGGCGGTTCCAGTCGCGCTTGGCGGCGGTTTCGCGCTTGTCGGCCATCTTCTTGCCCTTGGCGACGCCGATCTTCACCTTCACCAGCCCGCGTTCGTTGAAATACCATTTCATCGGCACGAGGGTCATTCCCTCGCGCGTGGTGGCGTTCCACAGCCGCGACAGTTCCCGCTTGGAGACCAGCAGCTTGCGCTTGCGCCGCTCCTCGTGCCCCCAGGTCTTCGCCTCGCGATAGGGCGCGATATAGGAGTTGATGAGCCAGAGCTCACCGCCCTCCACGCTGGCATAGCTCTCGCCGAGGTTGGAGCCGCCCTGACGGAGCGATTTCACCTCGGACCCGTAGAGCATGATGCCCGCCTCCAGATCGCTTTCGATGAAGTAATCGAAGCGCGCCCGGCGGTTTTCCGCGATCAGCTTTGAATTGGGGTCGGATTTCGGAGCCATGATCGGCCCGAGATAGGCGAGCCCGCGCCGAAAGTCCAGCTTGCGCCGCTCAGCCCAGCGGCGCGAGCAGCGCCTTCAGGGCGGCGGCGGGATCCTCGGCGCTCCAGATCTCCTCGCCCACCCCGAAGAAATCGGTGAACGGCCCCAGCTTCTCGACCAGCGCGGCGGTGAGCGCGCCTTCGGCCACCACCGGCACCTCGATCATCTCGGACCACCACTGGAACAGGTCGGCGTCGACCCGGGTGCCGTCGCCCAGCGGCGTCTCGCCCGCCGGGCCGAAGGCGACGTAATCGGCGCCGGCTTCGGCCGCGCTTATCCCCTCGTGGCGGGTGGTGCCGCAGAAGGCGCCGATGATCGCGTCCTCGCCCAGATCCTTGCGCAGCTTGCGGACGTTGCGCGCGCCGTCGGTCAGGTGGACGCCATCGAGGCCCAGCCGCTCGACCAGCAGCACATGCTTCTCGATCACCAGCGCCACGTCGCGGGCATGGGCCACCTCGCGCAGCGCATCCGCCGCGCGGGCGACGCGATCCTCGTCGCGCGAGGCGAGCGCGAGGCGCACGCAGGCCACCGCCTCGGCATCCAGCACCGAGGCGAGCCGGTCGGGGAAGGTGTCGAGGTCGAAATCGGGCGGGGTGATGAGGTAGAGCTGCGGGCGGTCGGCGTCGGACATGGCGGGGATCCAGAAGGGGTTTGGCGCCCTTTAGCGGGTTTTGCCGGGCTTGGCTACCGGGGCGCGGGA
>JBDHSR010000204.1:0-6444 GCA_039808305.1 Gemmobacter sp.
CCAGATAGCTCAGTTGGTAGAGCAGCGGATTGAAAATCCGCGTGTCGCTGGTTCGATTCCGGCTCTGGGCACCACTTCTCCCCTACAGACCATCTTCGCGCCAGAAAATCGAGCGAAATCAATCCTGATGGTATTGATCCGTTTCCACGCATCCCGGCCCGGGACAGCGGGAGGCGGATGGCGGAGGTCATGCTGTCAGGAGGATACCGTTCCGCATGCAGATACCGCCCGTCGGAATGGCGGGATCGCAACGTGATCGGGCCCCGCAGGGAGAGCGGCGCGTATCCGTCCGATCCATCTGGCGCGCGGCGGCCTCACCGGGGCGACAGCGCGGAAGGCGGGGTCGCCGCCCGCTACGCCGGGCCGATCAGGACGGCGGGGCGAGGCGCACCTCGCATCCAGCGCGATCCGGAGGCCGCGCCTTCATCCGGGCGCCCCCCGCGGCAGGACCCGTGCCGCGGGTCCGGCCGGCGGGGCTCCTGCCGCTCTACAGCGCCAGCGCCACCTTTCGCCCCTCGTGGAACGCATAGGGCGCCTGGCGCGGCGCGGCGCAGTCGCCGATGCGGTGCAGCGCCTTGCCGGGGATCGTCTCGGGGAAGGGATCGAAGGACTGGTTGGTCGTCGCCACCACCAGCGCCGAGGCGGCGACGGTTTCCTCCGCCCCGGTGAGCAGGCTGCGGATCGTCGCGCCATTGCCGTGCCAGCGGGCCACGACATGCTCGGTCACCAGCCGCGCCCCCGCCCGCATCAGCCGCGCCCGCGCCGGGCCGTCGGCCGAGGTGCGGGCGATCTCCTTGCCGACGAAGGCGTCGGGGGTGACCAGCACCACCTTGCGCCCCTGCTCGGCCAGCGCCCAGGCCGTGCCGACGCCGCGCCAGTTGCCGCCCTCGTCCAGCACGATCACCGTGTCGCCCAGCCGCGCCTCGCGCCGCATGACCTCCTCGGCGGACCAGACATTGCCATGCTCCAGCCCCGGCAGACGCGGCTCCGCCGGCAGCCAGCGCTGCCGCGCCTCCGGGTCGGGCAGCGAGCCGGTGGCGAGGATCACCGCCTTCGCCGGATGGGCGGCGATGTCGGCCTCGTCGAGATAGGTATTCAGCCGCAGCGCGACGCCCAGCCGGGCGAATTGCCGCTCGTACCAGTCCAGCAGGTCGAGGATCTGCGCCCGGCGCGGCTGCATCCCGGCCAGCCGGAATTGCCCGCCGATCTGCGGCGCGGCCTCGGCGATCTCCACCCGGTGCCCGCGCTCGGCCGCCACCCGCGCCGCCTCCAGCCCCGCCGGGCCGGCGCCGACCACCAGCACGTCCTTCGGCACCTCCGCCGGCGTGAAGCGGTCGCCGCCCCATTCCCATTCGCGCCCCGCCGAGGGGTTGATGAGGCAGGAGATCCAGTAATCCCGCGACCGCCGCCCCCAGCACATCTGGTTGCAGGAGATGCAGCCGCGAATGTCGCCCACCCGCCCCTCGGAGGTCTTGCGCGCCAGATGCGGGTCGGCGATCTGGCCGCGCACGATGCTGACCAGATCGGCTTGCCCCGAGGCCAGGATGGTCTCGGCATTCTCCGGCGTGCGGATATGCGCCTCCGAGGTGATCTTCGCGTGTTTCACCACGCCCTTCAGCAGTTCGGTCATCGGCGCCGTCAGCTTCTCGGCGAAGAGGAAGGTCGGGATCAGCCGCTCGAAATCCAGATAGCCGCCATGGCCGACGGTGACGTAATCGACATGGCCGGTCGCGTCATGCAGCGCCACGATCTCGGCCAGCGCCTCGTTGGAGAGCGTGACCGTCTGCGCATCCGAGGCCGAGATGGCGAGGCCGATGATGAAATCCTCGCCGCAGGCGCGGCGGATATTCTCGATCACCGTGCGCGACAGGCGGGTGCGGTTCTCCAGGCTGCCGCCCCAGCGGTCGTCGCGGGTATTGGACCAGGGCGTCCAGAACTGGTCGAGCAGCGAGTGATAGGCGGCCCAGACCTCCACCCCCTGAAAGCCCGCCTGCTTGCAGCGCAGGGCGGCGGCGGTATGGGCCGCGATGATCTCCTCGATCTCGCGTTCGGTCATGCGGTGCGAGCCGTCCGAGTCGTGATAGCTCGGGCCGCCGCCCGGCGACCAGTGCGGCGCGAAGCTCAGGTCGGAATCGCCATGCGCGCCGACATGGTAGAGCTGTTGCAGGATGACGGCGCCGGCGGCCTTCACATCCTCGGTGATGCGGCGGAACGGGGCGATGATGTCGTCCGAGCCATGGCGGTAATTGCCGCGCGTCAGCACGCCGGTGCGGTGGATCGGCACCGGCTCGCAGACGATCATCGCCGCCCCGCCCAGCGCGCGTTCCAGAAGATAGCCATGGGTGCGGGCGCCGGGCAGGCCGTCCTCGGCCATGTTGTTGGTATGGGCGCCGAACACGATGCGGTTGCGCAGGGTATGGCCGCGAAGCTGGAGCGGCGACAGCAGGTGGCGATGATCGGTCATGGCTGCCTCTGAAAAGGGGGCTCGGTAGTCGGTAGCGCCTTCGCCGGGGCCGGGCGGGGTCGCCCCGCCGGCCCCCTGCCCCGTCAGTCCCTTGCCCAGAGCGACCAGAGGGCGAGCAGCGGCGCCTCGTCCGCCCGCATGGCGTGGAGCGCGTTCGGCGGCACGAAGAAGCTGCCGCCGATGCCGGGCTCGAACCAGTCCCGCCCCTCCTTGCGGAAGCGGCCGGGCGAGAGCACGAGATAGGTCTCTTCCGGCGCGTGGCGGTGATCCGGGTAGCGGGTTTGCGGCGCCAGCAGGCTGACGCCGATCCAGATGTCGCGCCGATCCTCGATCCCGCCGGGGCCGAGCAGCATGGCATTGGCGTGGCTTTCCGGGAAGTTCGGGCTGGCCGTGTCGTCGCCGGTGCGGGTGCGCCAGACCATCAGCGGGTAGAGCGCGCGCAGCGCGTCGAAGATCGCCGCGATGTCCGGCGCGCCGGGATCGCGGGCCAGCGCCTTGTCGAACCAGTGGCAGACCGGCAGCAGCGCCGGGGCGGCGCCTTTGGCGCCCGGCTTTTCCGCCGCGCGGGCGATCCGCTCCACCGAGGCGGGCGAGTCACCATCCGTCGCGCGCTGGCGCAGGGCGGGCAGCAGGGCATCGAGCAGGTCCTGCAAGGGCTGGGGTCGGGTCATGCGCATCCTCCTCCAAAAGCGGGGTCAGAGATCCTTCACCAGCCGCAGCGCGTCATAGATCGCGGCATGGGTGTTGCGGGCGGCCACCGCGTCGCCGATGCGGAACAGGCGGAAGCGGCCCTCCGGGTTGCGGACCACCTCTTGCAGCCCGCCGGTCGACAGCGCCTCGTAATCCACTTCACCCAGATTCGACGATTGCGGTTTCAGGGCGAAGTAAAGCTCGTCCAGCGGCCTTGTGCCATGGTTGACCACGACCTGATCGACGATCCGCTCGCGCCGGACATCGCCGTAATCGCTGCCGAGCACGGCGCGCAATTGATTGCCCTCGCGATGCACCTCCATCAGCCGCCAGGTGACGGTGAAGGTGGTGTCGCGCTTTTGCAGGTTGCGCATATAGGGCACCAGGTTCATCGCCATCACCTCGGGCGAGAAGCTGCGGTCGGGGGTCACGATCTCCACCGCGGCGCCGGTGGCCGAGATCAGGTCGGCCGCCTGAAGCGCCGCATGGTCGCCCGCATCGTCGAAGATCAGCACGTTGCGGCCCGGCTTCACATCGCCCGCCAGGATGTCCCAGGCGGACTGCACCAGATCATTGCCCGCGCCCAGCACCTCGACATGCGGCAGGCCGCCGGTGGCGACGATCACCTCGTCGGGATCGGTGGCCAGCACGTCCGCCTCGTCGGCGAAGGTGTTGAACCGGAAGGTGACGCCATGCTTCTCGCATTGCGCCATCCGCCAGGCGATGATCGAGATCATCTCGCGCCGCCGCTCGTCCTGCGCGGTCAGCCGGATCTGGCCGCCGGGCGCATCGGCCGCCTCGAACACCGTCACGTCATGGCCGCGCTCGGCGGCGACGCGGGCGGCCTCCATCCCGGCCGGGCCGGCGCCGACGATGGTGATGCGCTTCTTCGCCGGGGCCGGGGCGATGGTCTGCGGCATGGTTTCCTCGCGCCCGGTCGCGGGGTTGTGCAGGCAGAAGGCCATGCCGCCCTGATAGATCCGGTCGAGGCAGTAATTGGCGCCGACACAGGGGCGGATGTCGTCCTCGCGCCCCTCGATCACCTTGCGCACCAGATGCGGGTCGGCCATATGCGCCCGCGTCATCCCCACCATGTCGAGCTTGCCCGAGGCGATGGCGTGGCGCGCCGTCGGCACATCGGGGATCTTCGCGGCGTGGAAGGTGGGAAAGCCGGTCGCCGCCCGGATCTCGCCCGCGAAATCCAGATGCGGGGCGTTGCGCATCCCCTGCACCGGGATCACGTCGGTCAGGCCCGGATCGGTGTCGATATGGCCACGGATCACGTTGAGGAAATCCACCAGCCCGCTGTCGCGCAGCTTCTTCGAGACCTCCATCCCCTCGGCCTTGCCCATGCCGCCCGGCATGTCCTGATCGCCGGTATAGCGCAGGCCAACGATGAAATCGTCGCCCACCCGCTTGCGGATCGCGCGCAGCACCTCGAAGGTGAAGCGCAGCCGGTTGTCGAGGCTGCCGCCCCAGGGCGCGTCGAGATCGTTGGTCAGCGGCGACCAGAACTGTTCGAGCAGATGGCCGTAAGCCTCCAGCTCGATCCCGTCGACGCCGGCGGCCTTCATCCGCTCCGCCGCATCGGCGAAATCGCCGATCACGCGCGCGATGTCCCAATCCTCCATGCGCTTCGGGAAGGCGCGATGCGCCGCCTCGCGCTCATGGCTCGGCGCGAGGACGGGCAGCCAGTCGGCCTTGTCCCAGCGCGTCCGCCGGCCGAGATGGGTGAGCTGGATCATCACCGCCGCGCCATGGTCGTGGCATTCGTCGACCATCTGCCTCATCCAGCCGACCACCTCGTCCTTCCAGGCGAGGATGTTGTTGAACACCGGCGGGCTGTCGCGCGCGACCGAGGCGGAGCCGGCCGTCATCGTCAGCGCCACGCCCGCCTTCGCCCGCTCCACATGATAGGCCCGGTAGCGGCCCTTCGGCATCCCGTCCTCGGGATAGGCCGGTTCATGGCTGGTGATCATGATCCGGTTGCGCAGCGTCAGGTGCTTCAATTTATAGGGCTGGAGGAGGGGATCGTTCGACATCGCGGGCTGCCTTTTGGGTGGGATGCCGGCAGAGGCTGAATGAAATGTTCACTCATGTCAATTGGAAGTTCTTTCCTGTACATCAGCGGCGCATCCCGGCGCTTCGACGGCAGGCCGATGACCGTTTCCGCTGCCGGATTCCGCCCCTCCGCGCGGCGAAACGGTCCCCACGGACCGACGGGCACGATGCCTCCCGAAGGGCGCAGACATCGCGCGAACGCATGACAAAGCTCGCGGAACCGGGCCGGCGGGGCGACACGGAATCGGGGCCGCGCCCCGCCTCCCTCGCCCGCTCTCGGGAAGATGCACCGCCCTGTTCAGGCCGTGAAGCCGTGGCGGGCGTGGAACCGCGCCATCTCGCGCGGCTCGGGAACGGCGCCGCCGCTGTAGATCTCCACATAATGCGGGATCCGCGCCATGCGGGTCGCCAGGGTTTCCCGCACCTGCATCGAGATATAGCCGATCTGCGCCAGATAGATCGCACGGGCGCGGACATCGGCGTCCTCCGGGTCGTGCCCCCATTTCCGCAGCATCGCGCCCAGGGCCGCAAGCCGCTCCACATCGGCGGCCTGGACCCGCGCCATCACGCCCTCGTCCTGAAGCGCCCAGCTGCGGACCGCGAATTCCAGGCGATCGTCGAAGGCCTGCGGCGGCAGGAAGCAGCCGATGACATTGAGCAGCGCCTCCGCCTCGGTCTCGGCATAGCTGCCCGTCGCCGCCACCAGCGGCCGCGTCGACCGCTCCGCCCAGCGCAGGAGCAGCGCGTCCAGCAGCGCCTCGCGATCCTTGAAATGCCAGTAGAAGCTGGTGCGCGCCAGCTTCAGCCGGTTGGCGATCGGCAGGATCTTCACCCCGTCGATGCCGGTTTCGATCAGCGCGGCATAGGCCGCTTCCAGCCAGCCCTCATAGGACCCCCGCCAGCCGGTTCCGCCCGGAGATTGTTCACTCATGTCGTCTCGCTATACAGGGCTCGGCCTGTCGGCAAGGGAAATGTCGGGGAAATCGACAATCGCTCCCTTCCAATGGGCACCATAGAACCGCGAGACCGGAGCTTGGGCAAGTGGACAGGGGAAATCTCCCAAGAGTTGCGAACAGTGCGATGCGGCGGGCCCTGACCGAGCGTCTCGCCCATGATCCACGCAAGCGTCTGGCTGAAGCGGGGCGACCCCGCATGAAATCATGGCGACCACCGACCATACGCACTGGCCAACATAGCGGGCTTACCGAAGCATCACCGGGCGAGGGGCT
>JBDHSR010000205.1:0-6440 GCA_039808305.1 Gemmobacter sp.
GGCCAGGTCGGCGCCGCCGCCGCCAATGCCGCAGGCCAGGCCGCCGCCGCCAGTTCGGACGCGGCGGCGGCGGCGCATGAGGTTGCCGCCTCGGCCCGGCAGGTGTCGCTCTCTGCCGCCCGCGCACTCGACCAGGTGCAGATGCGGAGCGGCGATGCCTTTCCGCCTGGGCCGGCCGGGGCCGATGACCTGGAGGAGACGGTCGAGGTCTTGCGCTTCGATCCTGGTGCCCCCGCCACCACATTGGCGATGCCGCGCGGGCTCGACCGGCTCTTCGGCCGCATCTTCACGCCACAGCACGAAACCGATGCTGTTCCCGGCCCGGCATCCGGCTTCGCTCTCTTCCAGCGTACGATCAAGGTCGCGCAGGCCGAAGCCGCGGCGGGGATCAGCCGGAGCAGCAACCGGCCCCGCGTCACCGAATACCTCGCCCTGCTCGGTTTCGGCTTCGCCGATGCGGGCGGCAAGCCGGTGCCCTTCTGCGCCGCGGGCCTGACCTGGGCGACCTGCCGGGCCATCTGCGATGCGACCGGGATCGCCTATACCGACGCAAACCGTCTCGCCGTGTTCCGTGGCGTGCTGGGCGAGGTTGGCCGGTTCTTCAAGCCCAGTGCCAGTTGCAAGGCGATTCTGGACGATGCCCGCGCGCGCGGAACCCTGGTTTCGCAGCCGATGCCGGGCTATCTCGTTCTCTACAACTGGAGCGGCGGGGCGCATCCCGAGCATGTCGGCCTTGTTGTCGGCGCGACCGATACCACCCTCTCGACCGTCGAGTTCAATACCAGCGCGGCAGGCAGTCAGAGCGATGGCGGCGCCGTGGCGGAAAAAACCCGCAACCGCAAATATGCGATCGGCTATGTCCGCACCTACCCGGACAACCCGAAGCGGGCCCTGGAGCCTGCTGCGCTGGCCGACAAGCAGGTTGTCCCTCAGCCACCGAGCATCTGACCGGAGCCATGCCATGCCCCCGCCTTTTCATCGTCTCGATCTGCCGATGTTCCAAGCGCTGGTCGCCGCCTGGGCGAAAGCCGGTGGCCGGCGCGCCGACTCGGTGCACATGCACCACACCTGGCGCCCGCGGCAGACCGACTGGGCGGGAGAGCCGACCGTCGAAGCGATGTGGCGTTACCATGTCGAGGATCGCGGCTTCGCCGATATCGCCCAGCATGTCACCATAGGCCCGGATGGCTCGATCTGGACGGGGCGCCACTGGAACCTGCCCCCCGCTTCGGCAACCGGTCATAACGGCCGCGCTGACACCGGTCCCTTCATGTTCGAGATCGTGGGCGATTTCGACATCGGCCGCGAGAGCCTGGAGGGCGCGCAACTCGAAAGCGTGCTTGCGGTCATCGGGACGGTACAGGAGGCTTTCGGGCTCGAGGTGGAAAGCCTGCGCTTCCATCGTCAGCTCGGTTCGCCCAAGACCTGTCCCGGCACCGCCATCGGCTATGCCGAAATCGTCAATGCGGTGCGGCAGCGCCGGGCCAGACCCGCCCGGCCCCGCCTGGCGGCGCTCGATGCCGCGCTGGCCGGCTGGCTGGCGGCCACGCCCGCTCCGCTGGCCGAGGCCGAATGCGCGGCAGGAACCTGTCCCTGCGAGCCGCCGGAGACCGGGGCCGCCGCCATGCCGCGTGTCATGGGGGGGTCGCGCGGGGGGGACGGTGGGAAGCTGGACGCCGCGGCGCTGACCCGGCTGCGTCCCCATGTCGTCGATCTCTGGGGCGGGCAGCTTTCGGGAGGCGGCAGATACCGGACCACCCTCGACGATATAGAACGGATCTTCGCGCATCATCTTCCCGAACGCCTGGCCGCATTGCCCGAGGGGGGGCGTTTGCCGATCGTGCTTTACGCCCATGGCGGGCTCGTCAACGAGGAAAGGGGCCTGGCCATCGCGGCGAAGCAAGTGCCCTGGTGGAACACCATAGGCTGCTACCCGATCCAGTTCGTCTGGGAAACCGGGCTTCTGGAGGAGATTGTCCGGCTTTTCGGGCGCAGTCGCGATCTTTCGCGCGACCTCTCGCGCGGGCTCAGCGATTTCACCGATCCCGCCATCGAGGCAGCGGCGCGCAATCTCGGCGGGCCGCGGATATGGCGGGGCATGAAAGAGGCCGCGCGGGAAGCTTTCGAAGACGATGCCGCGGGCACCGCCGTCATCGTCCGGCTCGCCGCTTTCGTCAAGGCGAATGCGGGCCGTGTCAGCCTGCACGGGGTGGGCCACAGTGCGGGTTCGATCTTTCTCGCGCGGCTGATCGAACGCCTCGCGGCACTGAAGGGGCCCAGGATTGACAGCCTCAGCTTTCTGGCGCCGGCGATCACCGTCTCCGACCATCTCCGCCTGATCGAGCCGCGCATCCCGGGCCTCGTGAGGAAGCTGCGCATCTTCACCATGACGGATACGGCCGAACGCAACGATACGGTCACCCCGCTTTACCGCAAATCCTTGCTCTACCTCATCGACCGTGCCCTCGAACCCGAGCCCGGCACCCCGATCCTCGGCCAGCAGGCCGCGATCCTTGCCTCGCCCGTGTTGAAGAAACGCCTCGGGATCGGCGGCCCGGCCTCGGCCACAGGCGAGGCGATCTGGTCGCCGACCCCGGCCGCGACGGGCATCTCGCTCAGCCAGTCGCTGACCCATGGCGGCTTCGACGATGACCAAGCAACGATGGAAAGCGTCGCCTGCGGCATCCTCGGCCTGTCTGCTGCGGCTGAGCTTGGCCAGCGCTTCCCCGTTGCTGACGCGTTGCCCGGCATTTCCCCCGAGGCGGGCCGCCGCGGCCCGGTCGCCGCGGTCCGCACCGCCGCTGCGCGGGGAACGACGCGCCGTGCGCTCTGTATCGGGATCGACGCCTATCCGGCCGGAAACGCGCTGGCCGGCTGTGTGGCCGATGCGCGGGACTGGAGCGCGGCACTGGCCGGGCTCGGCTTCGAGGTCGACACGCTTTTCGACGGGGCGGCGACCCAGGCCGGAATTCTGCATGCGCTTGAGGGGATGGCGGGGGCGGCACGGCCGGGAGATGTGCTTGTCGTGCAGTATTCCGGGCATGGCACCACAGTCGAGGATCTCGATGGCGATGAAAGCGCGGGGCAGGATCAGGCGATCTGCCCGGTCGATTTCGAGGATGGCAGGCTCATCATCGATGACGATATTCGCAGCGTGCTGCACCGGCTGCCCGAAGGCGTCGGGATGACGCTGTTCATGGACAATTGCTACTCGTTCAGTAACACGCGCATGGCCGTCGGCAAGGTGTTCCCACCCGCCGGGGCGCGCGCCCGACGGGTGGTGCTGGCCCCCGAGACGGTCGAGCGCTACCGGATCGCCCGCGCCGGGATGCGCAGCCGCGCCCTGGCTCCCCGCATGACGGCCGGGGGGCAAGAGGCCATGCGCTGGGTGGCCTTTGCCGCCAGCACCGAGCACGAACCCGCCTGGGAAAGCAATGGCCGGGGCGATTTCTCGCGGATCGCGGTTCCGCTTCTGGCGAAGGGATGGTCCAACGGCGATTTCCTGGCGGCGGTGCTGGATGCCTTCGGCCAGAACCGCCGCCAGACTCCCGGCCTCGACTGTATGCCGGGGCAGGAGCGGGCGCTGCTTTTCCCATTCCTCGAACGGCCGGGTCCTCAGTCCACCGATCCCCTTCCGGCCGTTTCCGGCCCCGCACCGGCGGTGACCTTGCCCGCGCGGGCGGTGGAGGCGGCATCCGGCTCGACCGAGGCGCTGGCCGATCTTTTCGACGCCCTGGGGAGGCTGCTACGCCCGGCCTCGCAATGAACGATGATGAGGATGCTTCCAGCGCGGCCCCGACCGCTGGTGAGGCGGAACGCAATGCCGCGATGCAATCGGGCATGGCCGGCCCGTCACCGCCGGAGCCTGCCACTCCACCGGATCGTGCGCATGTCGCGTTTCCGGGCCTGCACTACACCGAGGGCGCCGGTCTTTTCCTGCCCATTGAGTTCTGCCGTTATGGCCGCGTACCCGGCGACCCGCTCTATCGGCCTCTGCGCGTCTATGAGGCGGATCCGGTGATCTCGGGCTATAACGGACGCAGTGTCAGCCTGCCTGTCGCCTATGAGCCGCTGAGGCCTGGCCCGATCGGCCGGGTGATCGAGGTGGTGCCGGCCTCGGGCACCCATCCCGTCGATCTCGACGGGATCGCGGAGGCACTGGGTCAAGGGCGGGCACCCTCGGTCACCGATCCGTTTTTCCATCAGCAGATGGTCTATGCGCTGGCCTCGGATGTGGTGGCCAGCTTTGCGATGGCGCTGGGGCGCGAGCCCTCCTGGGGGTTCGGGGGGCCCCGACTCAGGTTGCGCATCGACGCGGCGGATGCGCCCAATGCCTGGTACGATTCCGGCAAAGGAGAGATCGTCTTCGGCCGGTTCACCTCCGATGCTGCCCCCGGACCGGGTATCGTGCCGAATGCCACGATCCGGACCTGCATCTCGCGCGATATCGTGGTGCACGAGATGACCCATGCCCTGCTCGACGGTATGCGTGCCCGGTTCGCGGTCGCGACCCAGCCCGATGTGCCGGCCTTTCACGAAGGGTTTTCCGATCTTGTCGCGATCCTGCAACGTTTCTCGATCCGCGGCAGCGTCGAGGCCGCGATCCGCCAGACGAAAGGAAAGCTCGCCGGGGCCTCGCTGGTCAGCGCGGTCGCCGAAGAGTTCGGGATGAGCACCGGCCTCGGCCGCCCCTTGCGCGAGCCTCTCTCCGTATCGGTGCCGGATCTGCCAACCGCAGGCAGCGAAGAGCATGACCGCGGTACGGTCATGGTGACTGCCGTTCTCGAGGCGCTGGTGAAGGTTTATGCCCGCCGGGCGCGCCCGGTGCTGGATCTGGTGGCGGGGAGGCCCGCGCGTGCGCCATTGCCGGAACAGGCCGTGGAGATCCTGACCGACCTCGCCTGCCGCCTGGGCTCGCATTTCCTGTCGCTTGCGATCCGGGCGATCGATTATTGTCCGCCGGTCGACCTGCATCTGGGCGAGTATCTGCGCGCGCTCATCACGGCGGATCGCGATCTCGTCGAGGATGACAGATATGGCTATCGCAGCGAGCTGATCGCAGCCTTTGCCCGCAAGCGCATCTTTCCGCCCGAGGTGAACGATCTGTCGGAGGATTCGCTGCTGTGGCGGGCGCCACGACATGCGATCCCGCCGATTCCGGGCCTGGCGCTCTCGGCGCTTTCGCTGCCGGCCGATCCGGGCCGGCCGCCCGATCGGGCCGAGATCCGCCGGCAGGCCGCGGCCCTGGCCGACCGGGTGACCGATCCCGCCTATCTGGGCGAGTTCGGGTTGCTTCCGCCCGGTGAGGATGTTGCGCCGCCCAGTATGGATTCCGTGCGGGTGCTGCGCCGGGTGGGGCCCGACCGGCAGGTGCAGATGGGGCTGGTCTGCGAAATCACCCAGGAAGCGCGGATCCGGGGACCCGATGGCAGGATCTTGCAGGGGATTGGCGGGGCCACGGTCATTCTCGGCGGGGCGGGCGAGATCCGCTTCGTGATCGGCAAGGGCGTCAGCAATGCCAAACGTGCCGCGATCCGGGTCGAGACGGAGCAGAAGCTGGCGAAAGCCGGGGCCGTCCGTGGTTGCGCAACGCTTGTGCCGCGGCATTGAGCATCGGCGGGTATTTACAGGCCATGACCGGTCTTGATGGCGTGCCTTCCCACGGCATCCTGCGCGCAGACAACGGGAGGTATCCATGCATGTTCCAGCCGCAGGAGGCCCGGTTGCCTGGCCACCGGCAGGGCGGCCCTAGCGCGCCTCCAGCCAGGCCTGGAACATCAGCACGTTCCAGAGCGCGAGGCCGTGATTGCCGCGGCCCGACAGGTGTTCGGCCCAGACCCGGCGCAGCAGGCGGGCGTCGAACCAGCCCTCGCGGGCCAGCCGGTCCCCGGCCAGCAGCGCCTCGGCCCAGTCGCGCAGCGGGCCGCGCAGCCAGAGGCCGATCGGCACCTCGAAACCCTGTTTCGGCCGCTCCATCATCGCGCGCGGCACATGGCGCCAGAGGACGCGCCGCAGGGGCTCCTTGCCGCCCAGGGGGCCGATCTTCATCGCCCCGGGCAGCGACCAGGCGAATTCCGCCACCCGGTGGTCGAGCAGCGGCGCCCGGGTCTCCAGCCCGACCGACATCGCGGCGCGGTCGATCTTGGCGAGCAGGTCGTCCGGCAGATAGGTGAGCTGGTCGAGCAGCATCATCCGCTCGGCCGCGTCGCGCCCCGGCAGCGGCGGCACATGGCCCGCGAGCAGGCTGTCGGGCTCCCGCCCGCCGGGCACCGCCGCCTCCGGCCGGCGCCAGCGCGAGACCAGCAGCCGGTGCAGCGCGTCGGCATCCTCCGCCGCGAGATAATCGCCCATCCGCCGCGCCCATTGCCCGTTCGGCTCCTTGCCCTCCGCCGGCTTGCGCAGCGGCGCGAGCAGCGCCTGCCAGAGCGGGGCGGGCAGGG
>JBDHSR010000206.1:0-6434 GCA_039808305.1 Gemmobacter sp.
ATGTCGTCCTTGCCTTCCTGACGACCTCCCAGCCCGCTCCGACCTGATAGGCGCGGGTGAAGCGCGGCATGGCGCTGTCCGGGCTTCCGGCCGGACCCGATCAGGGCGATTTCCTTCGAGGTCTTGCCGAGGCCGTCGGGCAGCCGATCATGGAGGCCGGATGGGTGCCGGCGAATACGAGCGCAGCGGCGAGCGCGCTATCTGGCACAATGGGTGGCGGGGACCGGGCGAGGCCGTCGAGAAGGGCGTGGAGGATCGGGAATGATCTTCCGCTTGGCGATGGAGCAACTGATGCCGGTGCGTTCGCGGTCGAAGGCAAGCGAGGCACCCCGCAATGAACGATCAGGCCAAGGGCCCGACCTGTCGAAGCAGGATCCGTCCCATCCGCCCTGATCCTCCAGACAGCAAGCCCTGCATTGCGGAAGATGGCTTCGTTGCACAGTCCGATTGCAATTCCATGGCAAGGGCTAATTATTCCGGCGGCGGATCAGGGGTCCGGGCAGCGTCCCGATGCAGGCTCCATCTCGAATCATGAAGGGAGAGGATGTGAAGCGAGTCGTAATCTGTGAGCCGATCCGCACCGCGGTCGGCGGCTATGGCGGCATGTATCGGGACGTGCCGGCCACGCATCTGGGCCGCACCGTGATCGAGGCCGTGCTGGCGCGCACCGGCATCGACCCCGAAAAGATCGACGACGTGATCTTCGGCCAGTGCTATTCGAACGGCGAGGCCCCGGCCATGGGCCGCGTGGTGGCGCTGGATGCCGGCCTGCCGATTCGCACCCCGGGCGTCCAGGTCGACCGCCGCTGCGGCTCGGGCCTGCAGGCGGTGATCGACGCCGCCATGCGCATCCAGACCGGCGCAGCCGACATCGTGCTGGCCGGCGGCTGCGAAAGCATGAGCCGCGCGGAATACTATACCGAGGACATGCGCTGGGGCACCGGCGGCAAGCCGGCGCAGCTGCACGACCGGCTGGCGCGCGGCCGCGTCACCTCGGGCGGCTTCCGCTATCCGGTGCCGGGCGGCATGCTGGAGACGGCCGAGAATCTGCGCCGCGAATATTCCATCCCGCGCGCGGAGCAGGACGAGCTGGCCTGGAATTCGCATCGCCGCGCGGCGGCGGCGGCCGAGGATGGCCGCTTCGCCGAGGAAATCGTGCCGGTGACGGTCAAGACCCGCAGGGGCGACGTGGTGCTGGACCGCGACGAGCATATCCGCCCGGAGGCGACGGTGGAACAGCTGGCCTCGCTGAAGCCGATCATGCTGAGGGCGGATCCCGAATCGACGGTGACGGCCGGCAATGCCAGCGGCCAGAACGATGGCGCGGCGGTCTGCGTGGTCACCGACATCGACACCGCCGCGCGCCTGGGCCTGCACCCTTACGGCGAATTGGTGACCTGGGCCGTGGCCGGGGTCGAGCCGCACCGCATGGGCATCGGCCCGGTGCCCTCGACCGCCAGGGCGCTGGCCCGCGCCGGGCTTTCGCTGAAGGACATCGACCTGATCGAGCTGAACGAGGCCTTCGCCGCGCAGGCCCTGGCCTGCACCCGCGAATGGGGCTTCGGCAAGGCGGATTTCGAGCGCACGAACGTCAACGGCTCGGGCATCTCGCTGGGTCACCCGGTCGGCGCGACCGGCGTGCGCATCCTGGCCACCATGCTGCGCGAGATGCGCCGCCGCGAGGCCCGATACGGGCTGGAGACCATGTGCATCGGCGGCGGCCAGGGCCTGGCCGCGATCTTCAGGCGCGTGTGATCCCACGGACGCCGGGGCGGTCAGCCCCGGCACCGGGCCGCCACCGGCGGCCTATTCCGGCATCGATTCCCTGTTGCCGGGAACGAAGAGCGGTGCACGGGGGCGGGCCTCGTGACGTGTCCCCCTCGGGACTGCCGAATTTACGGGCGCGCCGAAAGCGGCAGGCCCAACTGCGCGCGGCGGCGCAGCCAGAGGCTGGGACGATAGCGGTCCGAACCGGTGACGGATTGCAGGTTCTCAAGCGTCTTCAGAATGTTGCCGGCGCCGATCCGGTCGCCCAGTTCCAGCGGGCCGAAGGGATAGTTCAGCCCCAGCTTCATCGCGGTCTCGATATCCGCAGGCGAGCCGACGCCGGTCTGCGCCATCTCGCAGCACAGGTTCACGATCATGGCCAGGATGCGCTGCGCGACGAAGCCGGGCGAATCCTGCACCACCTCGACCTGGCAGCCGATGGCGGCGAACCACTCCGCGACGGGCTGCACGGCGGTCGAGGCGACGGGGGGCGTCATCAGCGTGACCAACCCGCGCGCGATGCCCGAGAAATCCACCGCGACCACGCGATCCGCCGGCAGGCCGAGGCGAACGGCCACCGTGGTCGCGTCCTCGCCCAGCGGGCTGACCAGGATCGGGCCGGCATCGGCGGCAACCTCAAGCCCGCGCCCGGCCAGCGCGTCGAAGCCCGGATGCGCCTCGGGGACACGGGCGCGAAAGGGGGCGTGGCCCTCGCGCGCCTCATGCGCGGCGGGCCTGGCCGCGCCCTCGGCATAGTCGTAGAAGCCGCGCCCCACCTTGCGGCCGTAAAGCCCGGCCTCGAACATGCGCTCATGGCGCGGCGCGGTCTTCAGGCGCGGGTCGTATTGGTGGCCCCGATGGATGAAGCCAGTGACCGGAAAGTTCACGTCGATGCCGGTCAGGTCCATCAGCTCGAACGGACCCATGCGAAAGCCCGCGCTGCCGCGCATGATGCGGTCGATCTGCTCCGGGCCGGCGACGCCCTCCGATTCGATATGCAGCGCCTCGGTATGGAAGGCGCGGCCGCCGAGGTTGACCAGAAAGCCCGGCCCATCCCTGGCCACGACCGAGACCTTGCCCATCCGCGCCACCACCTCGGCGGCAAGCCGCATCACGCCCGGATCGGTGGCCGGGCCGGCGATGATCTCGACCAGCTTCATCAGCGGCACGGGGTTGAAGAAATGCATGCCGCAGACCCGCTCGCGCCGCGCGCAGGTCCTGCCGATGGCGGCGATGGACAGCGACGAGGTGTTCGAGGCCAGCACCGCATCTTCCGCGACGATGCCCTCAAGCCGCCGGAACAGGGTCTGCTTGACCTCCAGGTTCTCGACGATGGCCTCGATCACCAGCCCCGCCGGCGCCATCGCGGCAAGATCGTTCGCGGTGCGCAGCCGGGCCTTGGCGGCGGCGGCGTCTTCGGCGCTCATCTGTCCCTTCTCGGCCAGGCGGTCCAGGCGGGCGCCGATATCGGCGGCGGCCTTGTCCAGCGCCTCGGCGCGGGTGTCGTGGAGGATCACCTCGAAACCGCTGGCGGCCAGCACCTGGGCGATGCCCGCGCCCATGATGCCGGCGCCGATCACGCCGGCCGTCCTCAGCTCGGAAATGGAATACGTCATCGTCCCCCCGTCATCTTCCAGTGAAATCCGGCGCATGCCTCTCAAGAAAGGCGGTTGCGCTTCCGCGCCGGCCGGCGGTGGCGGACAGCATCCCGAACGGGCGGCTCCCCATCATCGGCAAGGCGCCGAGGCGCGCCTTGCCGATGATGGCTGCGGATAGCCGCCGATCCGCCTTCTCATCCGCTCCTCTCCCCCTGCGCTTTTCAGTCTCGTGATGCCAGCAGCCCCCTGCCGACGACCTGGGCCTGGATTTCGGCGGCGCCCTCGAAGATGTTCAGGATGCGCGCGTCGCACAGCACGCGGCTGATCTCGAACTCCATCGAATAGCCGTTGCCGCCGTGGATCTGCAGCGCGGCGTCGGCATTGGTCCAGGCGACGCGGGCGCCCAGCAGCTTGGCCAGCCCCGCCTCGATGTCGCAGCGGCGGTCCTTGTCCTTCTCGCGCGCGGCGAAATAGGTCAGCTCGCGCGCCAGCACGATCTCGACCACCATCATCGCCAGCTTGTCCGAGATGCGCGGGAAGGCGATGATCGGCTTGCCGAACTGCTTGCGGTCCAGCGCATAGCGCAGGCCCAGATCGAAGGCCGAGCGCGCCACGCCCACCGCGCGGGCGGCGGTCTGGATGCGCGCGCCCTCGAAGGTGCGCATCAGCTGCTTGAAGCCCCGGCCTTCCTCGCCGCCCAGGATCCCGTCGGCGGGAACGCGGAAGCCGTCGAAGGACAGCTCGTATTCTTTCATGCCGCGATAGCCCAGCACCTTGATCTCGCCCCCGGTCATGCCCTCGGCGGGGAAGGGGTTTTCGTCCGTGCCGCGCGGCTTGGGCGCCAGCAGCATCGACAGCCCGTCATAGCCCTTGCTGTCCGGGTTGGTGCGCACCAGCATGGTCATCACGTCGCTGCGCGCGGCATGGGTGATCCAGGTCTTGTTGCCGTTGACCACCCAACCCTGTTCGTCGCGCGCGGCGCGGCTGCGCAGGCTGCCGAGGTCGGAGCCGGTATCGGGCTCGGTGAACACGGCGGTCGGCAGGATCTCGCCGCTGGCGATCTTCGGCAGCCATTCGGCCTTCTGCGCCTCGGTGCCGCCGCCCGAGATCAACTCGCCCGCGATTTCCGAGCGCGTGCCCAGCGAGCCGGCGGCGATCCAGCCGCGGCTGAGCTCCTCGGTCACCACGCACATGGCCAGCTTGCCGAGGCCCAGCCCGCCATAGTCCTCGCCGATGCAGATGCCGAAGGTGCCGAGGTCCGCCATCTCGGCCACGATCTCGTCGGGGATCAGCACATCCGCCAGATGCCAGCCATGGGCCGAGGGTGCGATGCGCTCCTCGGCGAAGCGGCGATAGGTCGCGCGGATCATGTCCAGATCCTCGTCGCCCAGCGCGTCCGAGACCTGCTCGCCCGCCTGGATCAGCTCCACCAGCCGGGCGCGGTTGGCGGGGGTGTTGCCCTCGGCGAGGAACCAGCCGACCGCCGCGCTGCCGGTCAGCGGATCGGTCGGAACGCCCAGGTCCGAGGGGCGCAAAAGCTCGTTCGAGGCCATCGGGATGCCGCCCAGCACCTGCGCCAGATATTCGCCGAAGCCGATCCTGACGACCAGTTGCTCGGCCTCGCCCAGGGTGCCGGCCTCGTGCAGGCGGCGGCCCCATTCGGCGGTATGGGCCAGCGCCGCGATGGTGGTCGCGGTCCAGGCCAGGCCGTGGACGGCGCGCTGCTCGCGGTCGACCAGCGCCGCCTTGGGGCGGCCGTCGACCACGACGCGGCGGCCGACCTCGGCCTTGACCGTCGCAAGATAGGCATGGGCGGCGGCGACGGCGGCATCGGCGCGGTTCAGAAGTTCGGCGGTGTCGGACATGGTTCTCTCCTCGGGTCAGCGGGCCGGCGACCACCTTCTGGTCGCGCAGGCGGGCGATTTCAATAGCCGGCAGGCCCGGATGCGCTGGCCGCGCCGCGGGTGGACGAGGGGATCTGACCGCCACGGCCGGCATGACGGGACCCGGCTGCGGCCCCGGCATGCCGATGGCGGCAGGGAAGCCGGCTGGGTCGCCCCTCTTTCGGCCGCGAAACATGACGTTGCGGGGCCGGGGGGGTGGTTCGAGGACACGGCCGGCCTGTCTCCCGAATCGGAGTGCCCCGGAGCATGTTGCTTCGGCGCGATCCGAAGCGGCTTTTTGCCCTTGATTGCTGATAATGTGCCTTTCTGGGCTGTCGGTGTCATCAACGCCCTTGGACGCGTCTTCCTTCGTCCCGTCGCCGATCGTATCGAGACGCGAGAATCGGCGGCCTTGCGGTCGCTCCTGTTTTGGGGGAATGCCGCGGCACGCCCGGCGCGGCGCGGAGCACCCGAACGGAACGCCCGCCGAATCCGGTCGCCGCCGTCTCCGCCGCTTTCAAGAAGGACGTCCCCGCGATGAAGACCCCGCTTCTGCTCGCCCTTGCCCTTGGCTCTGCCACCCCCGCCCTTGCCGAACGCGGCAGCGACGGCGCGTTGCGCATCCTCTATTGGCAGGCGGCCTCGGTGCTGAACCCCTACCTGTCCACCGGGGCCAAGGATATCGACCCCGCCTCGATGGTGGTCGAGCCGCTGGCCCTGGTCGCCGCCGACGGCAGCCTGATCCCGGTGCTGGCGGAGGATATTCCGACCGTGGAGAACGGCGGCATCGCCCCCGATTTCACCAGCGTGACGTGGAAACTGAAGCCCGGCCTCCTGTGGTCCGACGGAAGCAAGGTGACCGCCGGGGATGTGAAGTTCACCGCCGATTACTGCATGGCTCCGGGCTTCGGCTGCGCCGTGCTGGCCGAGTTCGAGGGGATTTCCTCGGTCGAGGTCGTGGACGAACTGACCGTCAGGATCAACTTCGACGGCCCGAAATATGTGCCGTTGCAGGCTTTCGTCGGCGGCCGCACCCCGATCCTGCAGAAGGCGCAGTTCGCGCCCTGTCTGGGCGCCGCCGGCGCCAGTTGCAGCGAACAGAATTTCGGTCCCATCGGCACCGGCCCGTTCCGCGTGACCGGCTTCGCCCCCGGCGATGTCGCGCAATTCGAGGCCAATCCGAACT
>JBDHSR010000207.1:0-6421 GCA_039808305.1 Gemmobacter sp.
GGTGGAGCGGGCCCTGGCCGCGCTGAACCTCGGCCCGCTGCGCCACCGCCGCGCGACCGAGCTGTCGGGCGGCGAACAGGCCCGCGCGCTGCTGGCCCGCGCGCTGGCGCAGGAGGCGCCGCTGCTCATCGCCGACGAACCGGCGGCCGGGCTCGACCCGGCGGCGCAGATCACCACGATGCGGCTTTTCGCCGGGCTGGCGGCGGCGGGCGGGGCGGTGCTGGCCTCGCTGCACGATCTCGGCCTCGCCGCGCGGCATTGCACGCGGCTGGTGCTGCTGCACGAGGGCCGCATCGCCGCCGACGGCCCGCCGCGTTCGGTGCTGACGCCGGCGCTTCTGGCGCGGGTCTTCGGCATCACCGCCCATGCGGAGGACACTCCGCAGGGCTTCGTCTTCCAACCGCTCGACATTCTCGGAGGCCCGCCATGACGCCCGACACCGCCGCCATCCTGACCGCCGCCCTCTCCGATAGCGAGGCCGGCTGGTCCATGGGCTCCTTCGGCGCCATCGCCGAGTTCCACCATGTCGCGGGCGATCCGCCCGTCACGCTGCTGCCCGGCTGTTCGGCGCTGACCGCGCGGGGCGGGCTGCGGCTCGACGCGCTCGACCAGATGGTTCCGGTGGCCTGGGAGGCGCTGAGCCCGCGCCCCGACCGCTGGCAACAGGGCGTGGCGCTCTGCCTGCCGGCCGCGCTCGCCCCGATGAGCCGCCGCGCGGCGCTGACCGAGATCGGCCCGGATGCCGGCGCACTGCGCCCCGAGGATCGCGGCGCGATCCTGTTCGACATGGGGCTGGACCAGCCGCAGGTCGATTTCTGCATCCGCACCGCCGATCCCGGCCTACTGGCCGTGCTGCGCGCGCAGGAAGGCCGGTCGGTGATGGAGCAGGACAATCCCGCCATGCCCGCCATCCTCAAGGCGCATCCGCATCGCGTGGCGCTGACCCGCATCGGCCGGGTGGAGGTCTATCAGAAGATCGGCGGGCCGGAGACCGGCGGCGTCTCGCCGCCCGGTCCGCATACCCATGTGCTGCCGAAACTGCTGCGCGCCCGGCGCAGCCATTCCGCCAATACCCCGATCCCCGAGGGGCTGATCCCGGTCGCGGGCTTCCATCCGGCCAGCGCGGTGATGGATCCGATGGGCGCCGACAAGCCGTTCTCCGAGACCCGCTTCGCGGCGTTCCAGCGCCTGCTCGCCGCCTGGGGCGATCCGCGCACCAATGCCGTCAAGGCGGCGGTGCGGGCGGCGCTGGAGGCCGGCACCGCGCCCGGGGATTTCGCCGAACCCGGCGACCGCTTCGGCCGCGTCGCCCTGCGCGTGGCGCTGCGGCAGGCCGAGCGGCGGGGCGGCCCCGCGCCGCTCATCGCCCGCTGGCGCGCCGCCTTCGACCGCGAGGCGGAGCCTTCCGCAGAGGCCGATACGGATGCCCCCGGACATTGAGCCGGGCCCGGCCGATCCCGTGCTGATCCGCTGCGCGGCCCTGCCGGGGCAGGTGCGGGTCACCCTGGGCGCGGCGCCGGCGCATCCGTTCTATCTCGCGCGCTGGCGGTCGGCGCAGCGCAGGTTCCGGCTTGGCCTGCGCCGGCTGGCCGCCCTGCGCGACGGCGAGGGCGGCCTGTTGCCCGCGCCGCTGGCGGCCGAGACGCGGGCCGATCTGCTGCGGCTGGACCGGCAGTTGTGCGAGATCCTGTATCCGCCGCTCAGCGCCAGCGCGGTGGTCGAGGTGCTGGCGATCACCCCCGCCGAACGCCGCGCCTGGAGCGACGGCCTTCGCCTGCCGCTGCCGCATCACGCGCTGGCCCGGCGCGGACAGCGCAGCTACCGCTATCCGGCCTATGACGGCCGCACCATCGCGCTGATCGCCGAGCGGCCCGACCTGATCGCCGGCTGGCGGGCCGAGGATGCCGCCGCTCGGCCCGCGCCGGAATAGGGGGGCGAAGCGGGCTTCGCGCCCCGATCGGCGCCTGGAGATGGCGCCAGACCCAGGACATCGGCCACCCTTTCCGGGGCGGTCGCCGGCAATGCCGCGCTATGCAGCAGGGGGCAAAGCGGCGCCGACCCGCATCGAGACGGTCATGTGGCGCTTTCCCGCTGCGGCTTCATCCCCGACACCACGAACCGGTGCTGGCTGCGGGCGACCCATGCGGCCCGCGACAGGCGGCGGGGGTGGCGGGCCGTCAGCACCGGGCCCAGCCCTTCGCGGCGGATCGCGGTGAACCCGGCGCGGGCCAGCAGCCCGGCCACGTCCCGGTCGCGCAGCCCCTTGCCATGGGGAAGTTGCGCCATGATGCGGTGATGCTCCCGCCATTGCTCCGCGGTCACCAGGCTGTGGCCGTCCGCCAGCTTGCCGAACAGCCGGTCCAGCAGGGGCGCCAGCCGTTCGAGCCAGCCAAGACGCGCGAAATCGCCGTCGACGATCATCAGCCGGCCGCCCGGCCGCAGGATGCGGAACCAGTCGCGCAGGGCGGCCTCGGGGGCCGGCAGGGTCCAGAACAGGTTGCGCGCCAGGATCGCGTCATGGGTCGCGTCGGGTTCCATCGTGGCCTCGGCATCCCCCGGCAGGAAGGCGATCGGCGCGCCATCTTCCGCCGCCTTGCGCCGGGCGCGGTCCAGCATCGGCTCCGTCAGGTCCAGCCCCGTCACCCGGAACCCCGCCCGATGCAGGAGCAGCGACATGGTGCCGGTGCCGCAGCCCGGATCGAGCGCCTTCCTCCCCTCGCCGGGGCCAAGGTGGCCGCGGATCAGCGCGAGCCAGGCCGCGGCCTCGGCGGGCGGCATCGCGCCATGGCCGGGGCTGAGGTCGTAGGTCTCGGCCCGGATGCTCCAATAGTCGCGGATGTCATCCTTCAGGCCGCGGTTGCGCATCGCCTCACTCCGCCCGCCGGGCCAGGATCTCCAGCATGCGTTGGCGCGCGGCTTCGGGCAGGTCGGCGGGCAGGTCGGCCTCGGTCGCGGGGGTATCGCCGACCTGGATCAGCATGGCCATGCCCATGGTGTAATGCGGCGAGCACTTGACGCCCCAGATGCCGGTCGCCTCCAGCGTGACCTCGATCTCCTCGTCGATCCTGCCGATGAACTTGGCGCCGCCCTCGGGGATCATCCCGGCGATGGTGGCGGCGTTGTGGCCGGGATCGGCGGCGATGAACCTCACCGTGTCGCCGGGCCGGATCACCAGATAGTCCGGCTCGAACGGCATCGGGCCGGTGTCGTTGCGGTTGAGCATCCTCACCTCATGCACCTCGGCCAGGGCGGCGCAGGGCAGAAGGCAGGCGAGCAGGGCGGCACGGAACAGCATGGCGGGTCCTTTCAGGCAAGACGTCGGAAGGCGAAGACCGGGCGGCCCCCGCCCGGATGGGGGATCAGCGCCGCCTCGACGGCGAAAATCTCGCGGATCAGCGCCGGGGTCAGCACCTCGGACGGAGGGCCGAGGGCGACGCGGCGGCCCGCATCCATCACCAGCACCCGGTCGCAGCGCAGCGCGTGCTGCATGTCGTGCAGCGCGATCACGGTCGTGATGCCCAGGCCCTCGACCAGATCGAGGATGGCGATCTGGTGATGGATGTCGAGATGGTTGGTCGGCTCGTCCAGCAGCAGGATGCGCGGCCCCTGCGCATGGGCGCGGGCGATATGCGCGCGCTGGCGTTCGCCGCCCGACAGCGAGGACCAGTCGCGCCCGGCCATCGCGGCCATGCCGACAGCTTCCAGCGCCCCGGCGACGGCGGCCTCATGCGCCGGCCCCCAGGGCTCCAGCGGGCCGAGCCAGGGGGTGCGGCCAAGCTCCACCGCGTCGCGCACGGAGATGCGGTCCATCGTATCGGCGGCCTGCGCCACGAGCGCGAGACGGCGGGCGATCTCGCGGCGGGACAGCCCGGCCATGGGCCGGCCGTCCAGCCGGATTTCGCCCCGGCTCGGCCGGATCAGCCCGGCCAGCATTCCCAGCAGGGTGGATTTGCCCGCCCCGTTCGGCCCGATCAGCCCGAGCATCTCGCCCGGCTCCAGCCGGAGGGAGACGTCCGAAACGATGTCCCGGCCCCGGACGGTGCGGGAAAGACCGATGGCTTCCAGCGGGCTCATCTCCGCCGCCCCCGGATCATGATCAGCGCGAAGGCGGGCGCCCCGACAAGGGCGGTGATCACCCCGATGGGCAGCACCTGCCCGGGGATGGTGATGCGCGACACCACGTCCGACACCACCAGAAACACCGCCCCGGCCAGCGCCGTCGCCGGCACCAGCCGGACATGCCGGGATCCGACGATGATCCGCATCGCATGGGGCACGACGAGGCCGACGAAGCCGATGGCCCCGGCGATCGAGACCATGATCGCCGTCACCAGCGCCGCCGTGCCGATCAGCACGCCCTGCGTCCGCCGCAGGTTGACGCCGAGCGTGGCCGCGCTGTCCGCCCCGAAGGTGAAGGCATCCAGCGCGCGGGCGTGCCAGAGCGCGACGCCGAGGCCGAGCGCCGCCATCGGCACGGCCAGCCATGTGTCGGGCCAGCGCACGCCGGAAAGGTTGCCCAGCAGCCAGAACATGATGCCCCGCGCCTGCTCGGCGCTGGCCGAGCGGGCGATGATCAGGGCGGTCAGCGCGTTGAACATCTGCGACCCGGCGATGCCGGCGAGGATGATCACCCCCGCGCCGCGCGCCCCGATCCCGCCGCCCGCGGCCCGCGCCAGCGCCGCGACCAGCGCGAAGGCCGTCAGCGCCCCGGCGAAGGCGCCCGCGGACATCGACAGCGCGCCGGCCCCGATCCCGGCGACCGACACGGCCACCGCGCCGGTCGAGGCCCCGGCGGAGATGCCGAGCAGATAGGGTTCGGCCAGCGGATTGCGCAGCAGCGCCTGAAGGATCAGGCCCGACAGCGCCAGCCCCGCCCCGCCGCAGGCGGCCACGACCGCGCGCGACAGGCGGTAATGCCAGATCACCCCGGTCTGGACCGCGCTCACCTCGCGCTCCGCCAGGCCGGACTGGACCGCCAGCACATCCAGGACGGTGGCGAGCGGGACATGCGTCTCGCCCACCACCGTGCCGAAGAACAGCGCCGCGGCCAGAACGACGGGCGCCAGCCAGAGCCACCGCCAGCCTCCCGCCGCCCGGCCCGCCACGGCGCTCCCGCTCATTTCGACAGGCCGAAGCCCGCCAGCGCGTCCACCAGCGTTTCAAGCCCGAGGATCGAGCGCACCGAAGGGTCCATCGCATTGGCCTCGATGGTCAGGATGCGCTCCTGCTTCACCGCGTCCATCTCCTTGGCCAGCGGATCGGTGTTCAGGAACTCGCGCTTCACCGCGATGTCGTCGGCGGGGAAGCGGCGGCGGTTCATCTCGGCCGCGACGATGAAGGTCGGATCGGCGGTGACGATGGTCTCCCAGCCGACGGTCGGCCATTCCTCGGCGGAATCGACGACGTTCTTCGCCCCCACGGTCGACAGCATCCAGCCCGGCACGCCATAGGCGCCGGCGACATAGGGGTCGATCTCGATGTCGGCCGAGGAATACCAGAACACGCCCGACAGGTTCTCGGGCAGGTTCAGCGCCCTGGCCTTCTCGACCGCGGCGGCCTCGCGCGCCTTCAGCCCGGCGACGACCTCCTTGCCGCGCTCCTCCACATCGAAGATCAGCGCCAGTTCGGCGATGCTCCGATAGACCAGTTCGGGGTCGAACATCGTGGTCCGCGCGCCGTCCATGCTTTGCGTGTTGTCCTTGCCGACGCATTCGGTCGGCATGACCCAGCTCGGGATCCTCGAATCGTCGAACATCTCGCGGGTGCCGACGGCGCCTTGCGGCCCGATCATCCATTCATAGGCGGTCACCACCAGATCGGGGTTCTTGCCCACGACGCTTTCGAAGCTGGGGGCGTTGTCGGCCAGCCGCTCGACCTTCGCATCCGCCTCGGCGAATTCCGGCAGCACCGGGTTGATCCAGAGCGCGGTGCCCGCGACCTTGTCGGCGAGGCCCAGCATATAGAGGATCTCGGTCGAGCTTTGCCCGACGCTGACCACGCGTTCGGGGGCCTTCGCGATGGTGATCTCGTGACCGCAGCTGGTCAGGGTCAGCGGGTATTGCGTGTCCGCGAACGCCATCGGCGTCAGGGCGAACGTGACGGCGGTTGCCGTGGTGAGCCTCAACATAATGCTTCCTTCCGACGCATCATGGCGGGGCGGAAGGACGGACAGACACCGATCGCGGGGCGCATCGACGACATTGCCACGCCCGAGCCGACCCGCTCGGGTTGAACAGACGATGTCGGCAGGTCTCCTGACTGACGGGTCATCGCCGCGCCCGACCTTCCCGGACCGATCGGTCCAGTGGCATATCCGGGGTTGGCTTCGCCGCCTACAGTTGCGGGGGCAGTTCCGGTTATCCGCCCGGAGGCGGACACGGATTCCCTATTATTTCCGTATGGAAACCGACAGCCGTTCCTA
>JBDHSR010000208.1:0-6375 GCA_039808305.1 Gemmobacter sp.
CGGCGGACCGCTCGCATAAGGATCCGGGGGCGGCTTCCGGTCCGGGCTGGCCGGATCGCGGGGCGCGCGGGCGTCCCCGCCGGCGCAGGGCCGGCGGGGAGAGACGGCTCAGAACAGCGCGGCCGTCTTGACCAAGGTATACCAGGCCCCCCAGAGCGCCGGGATGCCCACCGCCGCCCAGGCCAGCAGCGTGATCAGGTCGAACCGGCCGCGGCCGATGCCGAAGGACCCATGCTCGATGATCGCATCGGCCGAGGCGGTCTTCGCCTGAAGGGCGGCGACCTCCTCGGGCTTCATGAACCACCTGTCGTCCAGCGGCCGCACCAGCGCATTGGCGATCAGCCCGATCACCAGCATGCCGCACAGGACATAGATCGTCGCGGCATAGGCGTCGGCGCCGGTCAGCCCGCGATCCACCTGATACTGCCGGATGTAGTTGACGACGACCGGCCCGAGGATGCCCGCCGTGGCCCAGGCGGTCAGCAGCCGGCCATGGATCGCGCCGACGAACTGGGTGCCGAAGATGTCGGCCAGATAGGCCGGCACGGTCGAGAAGCCGCCGCCATACATCGACAGGATGATGCAGAAGGCCGCGACGAACATCAGCTGGTTGCCCATATGCGCGAAGGTGGGCGCCGCCGCGTAAAGCGCGATGCCCAGTAGGAAGAACACGTAATAGGTGTTCTTCCGCCCCAGCTTGTCCGAGATCGAGGCCCAGAAGAACCGCCCCACGATGTTGAACAGCGACAGGAGCGAGGTGAAGCCCGCCGCGATGCCGGCGATCTGCACCTTCTGCTCGGCGTTCAGATCGGCGAAGCCCAGCTCCGGCAGGCCGATCAGCCGGCCGGCGAAGATCTCCTGCAACAGGGGCGAGGCGGCGCCGAGGATGCCGATCCCGGCCGAGACGTTCATGCAAAGGACGATCCAGATCAGCCAGAACTGCCGGGTCTTGTGCGCGTCGCGCAGGTGGACATGGTGTTCGGTGATCATCGCGCCGGCCTTCTTCGCCGGCGGGGTCCAGCCCTCGGGGCGCCAGCCGGCGGGCGGGATGCGGTAGCCGAAGGCGCCCGACAGCATGAAGACCAGATAGACCGCCGCCATGACGAGGAAGGTTTCCCACACGCCGGGGGTGGTGTCGGTCTTGAAGGCTTCCATCAGCTTCTGCGCCAGGGGTGAGCCGACCATGGCGCCGCCGCCGAAGCCCATGATCGCCATGCCGGTGGCCATGCCGCGCCGGTCGGGGAACCATTTGATCAGGGTGGAGACCGGCGAGATATAGCCGAGGCCCAGGCCGATGCCGCCGATGAAGCCCGCGCCCAGCCACATCAACCAGAGCTGGTGGGTGACGACGCCGAGCGCGGCGATGGCGATGCCGCCGCACCAGCACAGCGCCGAGACGACGCCGGCCTTGCGCGGCCCGACATGCTCCAGCCAGCCGCCCCAGATCGCGGCGGAAGAGCCGAGGAGCAGGAAGAACAGCGTGAACATCCAGCCGAGATCGGCCATGCGCCAGTTGCATTCCGTGGTGAAGAGCGCGGTCAGCAGGCCCATATCGGCGCAGGCGGCGGGCGTCTCGCCCGGAATGGCGGTGGTGAGCGGCAGCCAGAAGACCGAGAAGCCATAGGCCATGCCGATGCAGAGATGGATCGCCAGCGCGGCGGGCGGCACCAGCCAGCGGTTGAAGCCCGGCCTCGCGACGATGCGTTCCTTGTCGAGAATGCCGGTGCGGCCCCCGGAATATCCTTCGGTGATTGCTGTCATTCCTCTCCCTCCCTTGCCCGCGGCGGGGCGATTGGCGAGGGGCTTTCCGGTGGCTCCCGGCCGCATGCGCGGCTCTCTCCCTCCCGCCGGAGACGCTCCCTCGGGGATTATCCATGCGCAGATCGTGCCAATGGGCGGGCTTGAGGAATTTCAATGGCTTGGCGGGGGTTTCCTGCGGGCGGAGGGACAGAGTGTCGCGACGGGCCGGACAGGATGTCCATGGGAGGGATGGACATCCGGCCTTCCATCCGCTTCATCTCCTTGCCGCCTTGCCGCCTTGCCGCCTTGCCGCCTTGCCGCCCTGCTTTCACTTTGGTCCAAATATCCTGCGGGGAGGTCTGGAGGGGTGCAAAACCCCTCCAGCGGCCGGCCGCAAGCGCCGAGGGTTCCGAAAAGCCGTCAGTCCGCCGCGGGCAGCCAGAAGGTGAAGGTGGTGCCCCGGCCCTCGGTGCTGGCGGCGGCGATGCTGCCGCCCTGCCGGTCCACCAGCGTCCGGCAGATCGACAGGCCGAGGCCGGTGCCGCCGCCATCGGCGCGGGTGGTGAAGAACGGCTCGAAGATGCGCGCGAGCGTCGCGGCGTCCATCCCGCCGCCGGTGTCGGAGACCGCGATCTCCACCCCCGGCACGCCGTTGCGGTCGGCGTCGCGCAGCATCACCACGATCTCGCCGCCGCCGGGCATGGCATGGACGGCGTTGACGATGAGGTTGACCATGACCTGCTGCAACTCGGTGCGGTTCATCAGCACCTGCCGGCCGGATTGCCCGTCCTGCCGCAGGGTCACGTCGCTGCGCGACAGCAGGTGGCGCACCAGCGGCAGGCAGTCGGCCACCGCGTCGCGCGGGTCGGTGCGGCTGGCCCAGCCGGCATATTCCTCGGGCCGGGCGAATTGCAGCAGGCGGTTCACGATCTGGCTGATCCGCTGGATCTGCTCGTCCATCAGGCGGAACTCGGTCGCGGCGCGGGCGGCGCCGTCGCCCATGATCTCGCGCAGGAGATCCAGGTTGCCCTGGATCACCGCCACCGGATTGTTGATCTCATGCGCCGCCGCCGCGGTGATCTCGCCGATGGTGGCGAGCTTTTCCGACACGATCAGCTTGCGCGTCGTCTCCTCGACCCTTGCGTTCAGTTCCTCGTTCCACTGGCGCAGTTCGGCATCCCGCTCCTGGATCAGATCCAGAAGGTGATCCAGATGGTCGGCCACCCGCCCCACCTCGTCGCCCCGGCTCCGCACGCCGGTGCGCGCGCCCAGATCGCCGGCCTCGACCCGGGCGATGGTGCCGCTCATCCGCTCCAGCGGCTGGAAGACGCCCCGCGCCCAACGCAGGAATACCGGGATGGACAGGGCGGTGACGGCGAGGAAGCCGAGGCCCACCAGCCACAGGGTCGTGCGCTTGGCGGCGGCGAAGGGCGCCTCCAGAAAGCCGACATAGAGCATCCCGACCCGCGCTCCGGCGGTGTCGACGATGGGCTCGTAGGCCGAGATGTAGCGGTCGTTCACCACGAAGGCGCTGTCGAGCCAGGTCTCGCCCCGGTCCAGCACCTGCGCGCGCACCTCGGCCGAGACCCTTGTGCCGAGTGCCCGCGTCCCCTCGAACAGGCGGACATTGGTCGAGATGCGCACATCCTCCAGGAACAGCGTCGCGGTGCCCGCGCTGCCCTCGGGCAGGCTGCCGGCGCGGTAGACCAGATCGTTGATCGTGTCGATGAAAACGAGGTTCTGGTTCAGCAGCAGCCCGCCCACCAGGATACCGGGCCGCCCGTCCGGCAGCGCGACGGGGGCGGCGGACAGGATGACCATGCCCCGGTCCTCCTCGGTCCGCCCGGTCGGAACGGCGTTCGGCGTGGGCACCAGCGGCACCCGCGCCCGCGCCGCCAGATCGGGAGACAGCAGCGCGAGATCGGCATTGCCGAAGATCTCGATCCCCGTTCCGGCGCGCCCCTGCCATACGGCCTCGATCAGCGGCCCTTTCGGCACGGGCCGCGCCTCGGGCGGGCTGACCGCGACCAGCCGGCTGTCGGCATCGGCGACATAGAGGAAATCGAGGCCCATCCGCGCCCGCTGCGCCTCCAGCAGCGGCGAAGGGTCGGGCGCGGCGGCGAAATCGACCGAGCGGCCAAGCGCCTCCACCCGCTCGCCGGTGGTCTCCAGGATGCGCGCCAGATATTGCCGGGCGACGGTCAGGTCGCTGTTGACCTTGGTCGCCAGCAGATCGTCGAACTTGCCCTGCCAGCGCAGCATCGTGCCGCCCAGCAGCAAGGGCAGGATCACCAGCGTCGGCAACAGCGCGATGGCCAGCAGCCGGTGGCGGACCGAGCGCGCGCGGGGAAGGGGAGGGAGCTCAGCCATTCCCGCCCTGAAGCCGCCGGTCGATGGTCTTGCGCGAGATGCCCAGCCGCGCGGCCGCCGCCTCGCGGTCGCCGCCGCAGGCGGCCAGCGCGGCGAGGATGGCGCGGCGCTCCATCTCGGCCAGCGTCTCGGGCATGGCGGTCGCCGGGACGGCCGGGGCGTCGGTGGTGAAGCGGCCGAGGATCAGCGCGCGCTCGATGGTGTTGCGCAGCTCGCGCACATTGCCCGGCCAGCGATAGGCGGCGAAGCCGGCCCGGATCGCGGGCGGGATCGGCACTTCCGGCATCCCGAGCTGGCGCGACAGCTTTTCCATGAAGAGCGTCGCGAGGTCCTGCACATCCTCGCTCCTGTCGCAGAGTGGCGGCATGTGGATCGACATCACGTTGATGCGATAGAGCAGGTCGGCGCGGAACCGGCCATCCGCCACCGCGCGATCCAGGTCGCTGTTGGTGGCGAAGACCAGCCGCACATCCACCGGCACCTCGCGCTCGGATCCCAGCGGGCGGATGCGCCGGTCCTCCAGCACCCGCAAGAGCTTGGCCTGCGCGGGCGGCGGCAGCTCTCCGATCTCGTCCAGGAACAGCGTGCCGCCGCGGGCGTGCAGGAACAGCCCCTCGCGGCTTTGATGCGCGCCGGTGAAGGCGCCCTTCATATGGCCGAACAGCTCGGTCTCCACCATGTCGGGCGGGATCGCGGCGCAGTTCACCGGCACGAAGGGCCGCGCCGCGCGGGGCGACAGCTCGTGGATCATCCGCGCCGCCACCTCCTTGCCGGTGCCCGACTGCCCGGTCAGCAGCACCGAGGACAGGAGCGGCGCGACCCGGCCGATCATGTCGCGCACCGCCCGGATCGCGGGCGATTCGCCGATGAGCTGGTTGCGCAGCAGGATATGGTCGGAACTGGCCCTGAGCTCGTGGCGCAGGACGTGGTTCTCGCGCTCCAGCCTTGCGCGCTCCAGGCAGCGGGTGACGGCGTTCAGGATCTGGTTCGACCGGAAGGGCTTCAGCAGGAAGTCCGAGGCGCCGGCCTGCAACGCCTGGATCGCGGTTTCCAGATCGGCATAGGCGGTGATCAGGATGGCGGGCGGGAAATGGCCCGAGGCGCGTTGCGCCGCCAGCCATTCCACCCCGCGCCGCCCGTCCATCACATTGTCGAGGATCACCACGTCATGATGGCCGGCGGCCAGCATCTCGGCGGCGCGCGCGGTATCCGGCGCGGTCTCGACCGAGCGGCAGCGGCTGGCGAGGGTGCGTTGCAGGAAATGCCGCATCCCCGGCTCGTCGTCGACGACCAGAACGGAAGCCTGGGCCAGCGCCTCGCCGAAATCGGGGGCGGGGCCGCGCTCTGCCGCCCCGGCTTGCGTCGTCATGGATGGTCCTCCGGCCCTTGGTGGCCGGAGCCTTGCATCCCGCGCGCGTCCGGGCAAGCATTCTGTCGGAGGCGAGAGGATGCTGACCACCACACCCAGACCGGGGCCACGGCTGACCGCCGGCCTTGCGCAGGCGATCTCGCTGCTGCCGCTGACGGCGGGCGATCTGGCGGCGCGGCTGGCGGTCGAGGCGGCGGGGAACCCCGCGCTGCGGCTGGTTCCGCCGGCGGAGGGGCCGTCGCGGCCGCTGTTCGACCCCGAGGGGCTGGCCGCCCCGCCGGGCAGCCTGATCGCGCATGTGCTGGCGCGGATCGCGGCGCTGCGCCTTGCGCCGCGCCCGCTCGCCATCGCGCTGGCCCTGGCCGAGGGGCTGGAGCCGACCGGCTGGCTCGGCCCCTCGCCGGCGGCGGTGGCCCGGGCCTGCGGCGTGGCGGAGGCCGAGGTTCTGGCGGTGCTGGCCCAGGTGCAGCGGATCGAGCCGGGCGGGCTTTTCGCGCGCACGCTGGCGGAATGCCTGCGCCTGCAAGCCGTGGCCGGGGGCGACCTGACGCCGGCGGTCGGCGCGGTGCTGGATCATCTGGCGCTGCTCGCCGCCGGCGATCTCGCCGCCATCGCCCGGCGGACCGGCCGGCCCGAGGCCGAGCTTGCGCGGGCCGCCCGCCTGATCCGGGGGCTGAACCCCAAGCCGGGGCTGGCCTTCGAGGCGCCGATGCCGCCGCCGCTGCCCGCCGATCTGCTGGCGCGGCGCGGCCCCGGCGGCTGGGAGGCGGTGGCCAATCCGGCGACATTCTCCGTCGAGGTGGCGCCGGGCCGGGGCGATGCCGCAGCGGCAGCCGGGATCGTGCGGGCGGTCGGGCAACGGCGGCGGATCGCGATGACGCTCGGCACGCTCCTGC
>JBDHSR010000209.1:0-6373 GCA_039808305.1 Gemmobacter sp.
CAGCAAGCCGGCGGCCGGCGCGAACAAACCCGCCGCCGCGGCCCCCGCCGCGCCGAAGCCGGTCGCCGATCTGGGCGCCACCCGCAGCGCCGCCTCGGCCTCGAAACTCGCCATGCCGGTCGGCGGCCAGATCATCCGCGGCTATTCCAAGGGCAAGAACGACGGCGTCGACATCGGCGCCGGCGCCGGCGCCAGCGTCGCCGCCGCGGGCGACGGCACCGTGGCCGCCATCACCAAGAACACCGATGGCGTGCCGATCCTCGTCATCCGCCACGCCGACAACCTGCTGACGGTCTATGGCGGCATCGACGCGGTGGCCGTCGCCAAGGGCGCCACGGTGAAGCGCGGCCAGACCATCGCCAAGGTCCGCGCCGGCTCGCCCTCCTTCCTGCATTTCGAGGTGCGCAAGGGCTTCGACTCGGTCGACCCGATGTCCTACCTGCAATGAGGCATTGATCCGGAACGCGGCGAGGCCGGGGCGGTTTTCCCCGGCCTCGCCCGTTTGAGGGGGCCGGCGCCGCCCTGCCCCCCGGATCGCCCCCTAGTGCCCGAGAACCTGCGACAGGAACAGCCGGGTGCGCTCGCTGCGGGGCGCGTTGAAGAATTGCTCGGGCGGGGCCTCCTCGATGATCTCGCCCTTGTCCATGAAGATCACCCGGTCGGCCACCTTGCGGGCGAATCCCATCTCGTGGGTGACGCAGACCATGGTCATGCCCTCCTGCGCCAGCGTCACCATCACGTCCAGCACCTCGGCGATCATCTCGGGGTCGAGCGCGCTGGTCGGCTCGTCGAACAGCAGGATCTCCGGCTGCATGCACAGCGCGCGGGCGATGGCGACGCGCTGTTGCTGGCCGCCCGACAGCTGGCCGGGAAACTTGGCCGCCTGATCGGGGATGCGGACCTTTTCCAGATAGCGCATCGCCACCCGCTCGGCCTCGGCGCGCGGGGTCTTGCGCACCAGCATCGGCGCCAGCGTGCAGTTTTCCAGCACCGTCATGTGCGGGAACAGGTTGAACTGCTGGAACACCATGCCGACCTCGCGGCGGATCTCGTCGATCGAGCCCACATTGTCGTCGAGCAGCGTGCCGAAGACCCGGATGTCGCCGCTGTCATGTTCCTCCAGCTGGTTGATGCAGCGGATCATGGTGGATTTGCCCGACCCCGAAGGGCCGCAGACCACCACCCGTTCCCCCTTGGCGACGGTCAGGTCGATGCCGCGCAGGGCGTGGAAGGCGCCGTAGAACTTGTTCAGCGCGCGGATGTCGATGGCGGGCGCGTTCAGATCCATGGGTCATTCCTTGCTCCGGCCCGCGTTCATCCGGGCCTCCAGATAGGCGCCGTAGCGCGACAGGCCAAAGACGAAGACGAAATAGATCGCCGCGACAAAGGCATAGACTTCGACATAGGCGAATTTCCATTCGCCGGTGCGGTAGGCGGTATTGCCGGCCGCCAGCAATTCGACAAAGCCCACCACCACGACCAGCGAGGTTTCCATGAAGGCGATGACGAACTGGTTGATGGTGGCCGGCAAGGCAAGGCGGAAGGCCTGCGGCAGCACGATGCGGGTCATCCGCGGCCAGTAGGACAGGCCGAGCGCGCGGGCCGCCTCCTCCTGCCCCTTGGGGATGCCCTGGAACCCGCCGCGGATGATCTCGGCCTGATAGGCGGCGAAGAACAGCGCGGCGCCGAACACCACGCGATAGAGCTTTTCGCCGACCAGAAAGCCCGGCAGCATGAAGGGCAGCACGATGGCGCAGGTGAAGAGGATCGAGAGCAGCGGCAGCGACCGGATGGTGTCGATGATCCAGCCGGTGACGCGGGCCACCACCGGCAGTTCCGACCGCCGCATCAGCGCCAGCGCGATGGCGAGCGGCATCCCGATCACCCCGGTGGCGACGAAGATGAACAGCGTCAGCGGCAGCCCGCCCCATTGCTGTTCGTTGACCGGCGCCAGCCCCAGCACCCCGCCGCGCATCAGGATGTAGAACACCGCCGCCCCCAGCCCCCAGGTCAGCGACAGGCGGCCAAAGCTCCAGAACCTCGGCAGGCAGGACAGCACGATCACCGCCACCACCACGGCGCAGGCCAGCGCCGAGCGCCATTGTTCGTCATAGGGATAGATGCCGAACAGGATCACCCGCCAGCGCACCGCGATCACCGACCAGCAGGCGCCGCTGCGGGCCGCGCAGTCCGCCTGGGTGGCGGTGGCCGAAAAGGTGGCGTTCAGCACCGCCCAGTCCAGCACCCACCAGAGCAGCGCCAGGATCAGCGCGGCGCAGGCCAGCGTCATCGCGGCCGAGGCGGCCGAGCCGAAGAAATCGCGGTGCAGCCGGCGCAGGCGCCCCGGACGGGCCGGCAGGATCGTGGTCGGGATCGCGGTCATGTGGTCCCCGTGGCCTGATGGCCCTTGAGCGCGATGGCGCGGTTGACGCGGTTCAGCACCGCCGCCAGCGTGAAGTTGATGGCGAGAAAGCCCCCCATCAGGATCGCGATGAACTCGAGCGTCTGGCCGGAATGGGTGATCGAACTGGCGATCACCATGAAGAAATCGGAAAATCCGACGGCGATGCCCAGGGTGGTGGCCTTGATGAGCCAGACATACTGGTTGATCAGGATGGGCAGCATGGCGCGGAAGGCGAGCGGCATCCGCACCCGCGAAAACACCTGCCAGGGCGAGAGGCCCAGCGCGCGCGCCGCCTCGGTCTGGCCGCGCCCCACGGCCTTGAAGCCGCCCCGCACGATCTCGCCGACATAGGCGCCGCCATAGGTGGTGATGGCGATGGCGAGGCAATAGAATTCCGGCTGGATGCGGATGCCGCCGTCGATCCGCAGCCCGGCAAGGGCGGGCCATGTCACCCACGGCAGCGCCGGATCATGCGAGACGATCAGCGCCAGCGCGCCGCCCAGCACCGCCAGCCCCGGCGGCAGCAGCACCAGCCGGCGCTTGCGCCCGGCCTCGATGGCGCGGAAGCGGCGGGCGGCGGCGATCCAGATCGCCAGCCCGGCGCCCGCCAGCAGCAGCACCGCCGTCAGCGCCACCGCGCCCTGCGAGACGGTCAGCCCCGGCAGGTAGATCCCGCGCGAGCTGATCAGGGCGCCGCCGAGCGCGATGGCCTGACGCGGGCCGGGCAGCGCATTGGCCAGCGCATACCAGAAGAACAGTTGCAGGATCAGCGGCAGGTTGCGGAACAGCTCGATATAGATCGTGCCCAGAAGCCGCGCCGCCGGATTGCGCCCCGACCGCATCAGCCCCACCGCCAGCCCGATCACCGAGGCGCCGGCGAGCCCGATCAGCCCCATGAACAGCGTGTTCATGAGCCCCATCAGCAGGAACCACCAATAGGGATCGGTCGGATGGGCGGGCAGCAGGGTGAAGTTCATCTCCCAGCCGGTGTTCTTCCACAGGAAATCGAAGCCCGAGGTCAGGCCCTGCGCGGCCATATTGGCACGGGCCGACAGCGTGGCGCCCAGGATGACGGCCGCCAGAACGGCGAGATAGGCAGCCTGAAGCGCGAAGGCGCGCGTCGATTTGCTGCGCCAGAAGGGCGGTGCGGCCATGGGCATGGTCCCCGTGCGAAAGCGGAAAGGAAGGGCCGCGCCCGAAGGCACGGCCCGGACCGGCGATCAGTCGACCACCAGCGGGAACAGCACGCCGCCATCCTTCCAGAGCGCGGTCATCTCGCGCGGCATCTTGTAGGGCGATCCCTGGCCCAGGCTGCGCTCGAAGATCTCGGAATAGTTGCCGACCTTCTTGATGACGTTATAGGCCCAGTCGTCGGCCAGCCCCAGCGCCTTGCCCATGCCGGGGTTGACGCCCAGGAACTTGCCGATCTCGGCCGAGGGCGGGTTGGCCTTCACCTCGTCGATATTGGCCGAGGTGATGCCCTCCTGTTCGGCGAACAGCAGCGCGCTCAGCGTCCAGTTGGCGATGTCGACCCAGTTGTCGTCGCCCTGGCGGGCGATCATCACCTCGGGCTCCAGCGCCAGCACGTCGGGCAGCAGGACATGGCTTGCCGGATCGGCGGATTGCGAGGCGGCGATGGCCAGCACCGGCCCCCATTGCGCATAGGTGTCGCAGCGGCCCGAGAAATAGGCGGCCTCGACCTCCTCGTTCTTCTCGATGGCGACGATCTCCATGTCGATGCCCTTGGCTTGCAGGTAGGAACTGACCTGCCGCTCGGTCGAGGTCGAGGCGGGCACGCAGATCGAGCCGCCCTCGGCATCCTTCAGCGAGGTGAGGTTCAGTTCCTTGTGGCCCATCACCTTGGTCGTGCCGAGGTAATAGGACATCGAGAATTGCAGCCCCAGCTCGGTGTCGCGGCTGAGCGTGCCGCCCGAGGCCTTGATCACGATGTCGATGTCGCCCGATTGCAGCGCCGGCCAGCGTTGCGCCCAGTCGATCGGCACCACATTGGCCTTGGCCGGATCGCCGAAGATCGCCGTCGCCATGGCGCGGCAGAGTTCGATGTCGAGCCCCTTCCACACCCCCTTGTCGTCCACCTCGGCAAAGCCGAGATAGGAGCCGATGTCGCCGGGGCAGTTCAACTGCCCGCGCCCCTGCACCTCTTTCAGCGTGTCGCCCACGCCGGCCTCGGCCGCCGCCGCCGAAAGCGTCAGGGCGCCGGCGGCCAGCGCCGTCTTGATCGCGTGTTTCATCTGGTTTTCCCTTGTTGGTTCCGTTTGCAGGCAAAGTTGGGGCACCGCCCTGCTCGCGCAGTCGGCCGATGCCTCGGGGGCCGTGTTTTTCACGGCTTGGTCCGGGTCAGGCGTAGATGTAGCCGCCCGAGACGATGACGTTCTCGCCGGTCATGTAGGTGTTCCTCGGCCCGCCGGTCATCAGCACCCATTCGGCGATCTCGCGCGGCTCCGCGCCGCGTCCCAAGGGGCTGGCCTTGGCCAGCTCGTCGAGGAAGCCGGCGGCGCGGGCCTTTTCGGTGGCCATGCCGGCGGGGGCGACCGAGTTCACCAGAATGCCGTCGGGCGCCACATGGTCGGCGACGGAGCGGGTGAGGCTGACCACGGCGGCCTTGGTCGCGGCGTAATGGATGTTCTTCGGATGCGCCTTGAAGGCGTCGACCGAGGTGATGTTGACGATCCGCCCGCGCACATGGCCGCGCGGTTCCTGCCCGCGCATGTGTTCGATGGCGGCCACCATCATGTGATAGGTGCCCTTGATGTTGATGGCGTTCGACAGATCCCATTCCTCGTCGGTCACGCCCAGCGTCGGGCGGCGCGGATAGATCGCGGCGCTGTTGATGAGCGTATCCACCCGGCCCAGGGCGGCCGCGACCTGCGCGAAGGCGGCGTTCGAGGCGGCGGCGGTGCGGATGTCGCAGGCGGCGGCCACGGCCTTCACCCCCCGCGCGCGGGCCGGGGCCAGCGCGGCCTCGGCCGCCTCGCCATTGATGTCGATGATGCCGATGCCGGCGGCCCCGGCCTCGACGGCCATTTCCGCCAGCAGCGCGCCCATCCCGGCGCCGCCTCCGACGATCACGACGTTCAGATCCTGCATGATGTCCTCATTTCAGCTTGATGGCGGGAACGGGCCGGGTCGGCATGATGTCGAGCCGGGTCACATCGGCGCGGGCGGGCAGATCCAGCACCGCGCGCAGCGCATCGGCCACGTCCTGCGGCTGGAGCGCGGCGGCGCCCTGATACATCTCGGCGCGGATGCCCTCGTCCAGCACCCCGGCGTAAAGCGCGGTTTCCACCCGGCCCGGCACGATCTCGGTCACCCGGATGCCATCGGCGGAAAGCTCGGCCCGGAGCGCGGCGGCGAAGGCCGCGACGGCCGCCTTGGTCGCGGCATAGACCGCGAAATTCGCCCCCGGCGCATAGGCGGCGGACGATCCGGTGAAGACGATATGGCCATCGCCCCGCGCCCGCATCCCCGGCACCAGAAGCCGGGTCAGCCACAGCACCGATTGCAGGTTGACCAGCAGCGTCTGGTCGATCGCGGCGCGGTCCATCGCGTCAAACGGGCCGGGGCGCGGCATGGTGCCCGCATTGTTCACCAGAACGTCGAACTCGCGGCCCGACAGCGACCCGGCGAGCGCATCGGCGTCGGAGAGGTCCAGCGCCAGCACCTCGATCCCCGGCGCCTCCGCCGCCAGCGCGTCCAGCGCGGCGCGGTTGCGGCCGGTGGCCAGCACCCGGTGCCCGGCGCCGTGCAGCGTAACCGCCATCGCCCGGCCGATGCCGCTGGTCGCGCCTGTGACAAGGATTCTTTTCATGGATGTCCCTTCCCTGGGTGGTTTCAGGATGTCGCGACGGCCCGTTCCGCAAAAGGAAGAAATCGCGCAGACAGAAAAGCTGGACTTTGCTTTTCCACCAAGCCGGACGGCAGGGAAACGCCGCCGCCGCGCATGGCGAG
>JBDHSR010000210.1:0-6262 GCA_039808305.1 Gemmobacter sp.
TATATCGACGAGGTCGACAAGATCACCCGCAAGTCCGACAACCCCTCGATCACCCGCGACGTGTCGGGCGAGGGGGTGCAGCAGGCGCTCCTGAAGATCATGGAGGGCACCGTGGCCTCCGTGCCGCCGCAGGGCGGGCGCAAGCATCCGCAGCAGGAATTCCTGCAGGTCGACACCACGAACATCCTGTTCATCTGCGGCGGCGCCTTCGCCGGCCTCGACCGGATCATCGCGCAGCGCGGCAAGGGCTCGGCCATCGGCTTCGGCGCCTCGGTGAAGGGGCCGGAGGAACGCTCGGCCGGCGAGCTCTTCAAGGAGCTGGAGCCGGAGGATCTGCTGAAATTCGGCCTGATCCCGGAATTCGTCGGCCGCCTGCCGGTGATCGCCACGCTCGCCGATCTGGACGAGGGCGCGCTGGTCACCATCCTCACCGAGCCGAAGAACGCGCTGGTCAAGCAATACCAGCGCCTGTTCGAGATCGAGGGCGTGAAGCTGACCTTCACCCCCGAGGCGCTGACCTCGATTGCGCGCCGCGCCATCAAGCGCAAGACCGGCGCGCGCGGGTTGCGCTCGATCATGGAGGACATCCTGCTCGACACCATGTTCGAACTGCCGGGCATGGGCGACGTGTCCGAGGTGGTGGTGAACGAGGAAGCGGTGAATGCCGGGGCGAAACCGCTTCTGGTCCATACCGAAAGCAAGAAGAAGAAAGAGCCGGCGGCGGCGGGCTGATCCCGCGCCGGAGCCGCTCCGCACGGAAAAGGCCGCCCCCGGATCGGGGCGGCCTTTTCCGTGCCGGGGCTGTGGGACAGGCGTCGCGGTGGATTTCACGCCTTCCCGACGACGGGCAAGGATATGGGGCCGGGGGTCAGAGGATCAGGTCGTCCAGCCCCAGCCGGGCCAGCCCGGCAAGACGGATCGCCATATCGGCCCGGCCATCGCCATCGGCATCGAATTGCAGCAGCAACGGCGTCTCGCCCTCCGGCGCGGCGTAGCGCCATTCGGCGCGACCGGCCGCGGTGAATTCCCGCCCGCCGCGCCAGGCCGGCGCGGTCTCCCCGGCCAGCGGATGCAGGTCGAGCTTGTCCACCCCGCGCCGGAAATCGGTGATCGTGTCCGGGGCCCCCGGCCGGCTGTGCTGCCGCGTGCCGAACAGGAAGACATCGGCCCCCGCGCCGCCGCTCAGCAGATCCGCCCCGCTGCCGCCGGTGAGCAGGTCCGCCCCGGCCCCGCCGCGCAGCAGATCGGCCCCGGCCCCTCCCCGCAGGCTGTCCGCGCCGCCCCGCCCGCTCAGCGCATCCGCGCCTCCGCCGCCGATCAGCAGATCCCTCCCGCCTCCCGCCGTCAGCACATCGTCGCCGCCCCGGCCGTCGAGCCGGTTGTCGCCGCCCAGCCCGACCAGCATGTCGTCCTGCGCCCCGCCATGCAGCCGGTCGGCGCCGTCGCGGTCGACCCGCGTCACGCCATTGGCGAAGACCGAGGCCGGCCGCGCGTCGGACCACCAGGCCGCGACATGATCGCGGAACGCCTCCACCGCGCGGGCGCGCGGCGAATCCGGGGCATAGAGGCTGTCCCAGATCCCCCAGCTTCCGTAACGGTCGCCCGCGCCGAAATCCGAGAATTGCGCCATCAGCCCGCCGCCATTCTCGCGCCAGATCTCGAAATATTCCTGATAGAGCTGCCGGAAGGCCGGGCGCTTCACCAGATCGACGAAGAACGCGGTCTGCGCCGGATCCTGCGCGCCGCCGAACAGCCCGTCGAGATCGACGATATGCTGCCCGCCCTCATAGGCCTCCAGCTGCCAGCCCAGCCCCTCGGCCACCGCGGCGTGATAGGCGATGGTCTCGCCGATCCGCGCCAGCGTGTCGGCCGCCTCGCCGCCGCGCAGATAGGCGATGGCGGCGCGGAAGCCGGCCTCGCCCATGGCGATCCAGTCATCCACCCTGTCGGCCATCTCGGTCGCGCCGATGGAGCCGCCGAAATAGGGGGCGATGGCATAGACATGGAAGGGCGCGTCGCGCGGCGCCGTGCCGCCCGCCGCCACCCGGTCCGGCGCGTCGAGCGCGTAGCTCTCCAGCCCCTGCCAGCCGCTCTGGGTGGAGAACACGTTCAGCGCGCGCGTCCCGGTCGCCTCGCCGAAGACCTCGGCCACGATCTCCGCCATGCGGGCGGCGCGCATGCCGTACCACTGCATCCAGCCGCCCTCGACCCCCGCGCCCCAGAGCCGTTCCGCCTGCCGCTGCGCGTGCTGCGCCTGATCGAAGCCCCAGTTCCAGACCTCGTTGGAGAATTCGAACCGCGCCACCAGCCCCTCGGCCAGATGGTCGCGCACATAGGTGGCGAAGGCGCGGATATAGGCGTCGCTCGCCAGATGCGGCAGGGTGAACCACGGATCGGCCCGCACCTCGTTGGCCAGCGCCACCATGGTCTCGACCGAGGCGCCGTTCAGCGTCTCGCGCGCGTCGTCGCCCTCCGGCCGGTCGCGCCAGTCGCGGATCGCGGAATTGTTCGTCCCCATCCAGTCCATGAAGCGCAGGCTGCGGAAATCGCCGATCCGTTCCAGGAATTCCGGGGTGAACTGCCGGCCCGCCGCCAGCAGGTCGGCGTCCTGGCGGTTATAGAGCCGCATGTCGCGGATGTAGTCGCCGCTGCCCGCCGGATCGGTGGCGAGGATCGAGATCTCCAGCATCTGCCCCGCCTCCAGCCGGACCTCGATCCGGCCATCCGTGCGCGAGAGGATCGCGTCGTCGGGCACGAGGCCGAGCGCGATCTCGCCCGCGCCCTCCCAGTCCAGCACATAGACGCCCGCCGGAACATGGCCGCCGGTGAACAGGATGGTCGAGACCCGCTCGAACGGGGCCTCGGTGCCGTCGCGGGTGAAGCCGCGCAGCCAGCCCGCATCGTCCAGATCCAGCAGCCCCGCCTCGCCGGTGTCGAACACACCCTCGCGCTGGGTGTACCAGCCGCGCGACAGCCGGAACAGGTCGACGAAGGGAAAGGCGGTCGACCAGTCGGTCAGGCCGGACAGGTTGGTGCCGAGGGATGGGCCGGCCATGGGGATCTCCGTCAGGGGCGGTACCGATGCAAGCACGCCCAGCTTAACGCCGGGTTAAGGCCGGAAGGCAAGCGGCGCCGTGGCGCCCCGGCAGGCTTCCGCCGCGACGCCGCAAGACACTGGACCTTGCCCGCCGCTTGGTCCATATGGAAGCAAACATCCCTCGGAGGCCCGTGATGTATTTCCTCAAGCGTCTCGTCACCTGGTGGAACAGCCAGACGCTCGGCACCCAGATCTTCACCGCGCGCAAGGGGGTGAAGGTGGGCGAGGACGATCAGGGCAACGTCTATTACCAGACCCGCGACGGCAAGCGCCGCTGGGTGATCTACAATGGCGAGATCGAGGGCAGCCGCGTCGCGCCCGACTGGCATGGCTGGCTGCATTTCACCTGGGACGAGCCGCCGACCCGGGCGCCGCTGAAGCACAAGCCCTGGGAGAAGCCGCATCAGGAGAACCTGACCGGCACGCTCGCCGCCTATGCGCCGGCGGGGTCGATCCGCAAGGGCGTCCCGCTGGAGCGGCGCGACTACGAGGCCTGGCAGCCCGAGTGAGACCGGCCCGATGAGCGAAAGCACCACCGAAGTCATCGCGGGCGGCGCGGTTCTGGCCGTCGCCGTCGGTTTTCTGGTCTACGCCTCGCAAGGGGCGGGGTTCGGCGCCGGCGGCCGCACCTATGATCTGCGCGCCTCCTTCCAGTCGGCCGAGGGGATCTCGGTCGGCACCGATGTGCGGCTGGCCGGGGTGAAGGTGGGGACGGTCTCGAAGCTCGACCTCAACCCGCAGACCTTCTACGCCGACGCCACGCTCACCCTGCGCGAGCCGGTGCGCCTGCCGGAGGATTCGGCGGCGCTGGTCTCCTCCGAAGGGCTGCTCGGCGGCAATTACGTCGAGCTGCGCCCCGGCGGCCTGCCCGACGACCTGCCCCCCGGCGCCGAGATCGAGGATACCCAAGGCTCGGTCAGCCTGATCGGCCTGCTGATGAAATTCGTCGGCAAGAGCGCCGAGGACGCCCTCGCCGAATGAGGCGCGGCGGCCTCGCCTTCGCGCTGCTGCTGCTGGCGGGGGCCGCCGGCGCGCAGCAGGTCACCTCGGCGCCCGGCGGCGTGCTGCGCTGGCTCGACAAGACCACGGGCGAGACGGCCGACATCGAGCTCAGCCGCGGCCAGGCCGCGGTGTCGGGCCGGCTGACCATCCAGCTCGACGATTGCCGCTATCCGACGGCCGACCCGTCCTCCGACGCCTATGCCCATCTGACCATCCTGGAACAGGGCCGCGAGGCGCCGGTGTTCTCCGGCTGGATGCTGGCCTCCAGCCCGGCGCTCTCGGCGCTGGAACATCCGCGCTACGATGTCTGGGTGCTGCGCTGCGCCACGCCCGACCAGCCGCATCTTCAGGAAGAGCCGCCCGAGCCGCCGCAGGACGAGGATATGGAGGCGCCGCAGGAGGGCTGAACCCCCGGCGGCCCGAAATCGGCCTCGCCCGCCAAGGCCTCGGCCAGCCGGGCGTGATACTCCGCCCGGCCGATCGCGATCCCGCCGAGGCTGGCCAGATGCGGCGTCGGGAACTGGGTGTCGAGCAGGGTGAAGCCGCCCGCCCGCAGCCGCTCCACCAGGAAGGCCAGCACGATCTTCGAGGCCGAGCGGCGGCGCGAGAACATGCTTTCGGCGAAGAAGGCGCGCCCCAGCACCACGCCATAGGTGCCGCCGACCAGCCGCCCGCCCTCCCACAGCTCCAGCGAATGCGCATGGCCCAGCCGGTGCAGATCGAGATAAAGCGCGAAGATCCGGTCGTTGATCCAGGTCTCCGCCCGGTCGGCGCAGCCCGCCACCACAGCGGCGAAATCGCCATCCGCCCGGATCTCGAAACCGCCGCGCCGGATCTCCTTGCGCAAGGAGCGCGAGACATGGAACCCGTCCAGCGGCAATATCCCGCGCCGCCGCGGGTCGACCCAATGCAATTCGGCGCTGCCGGCGCTCTCCGCCATGGGAAACAGCCCCGCCGCATAGGCGCGCAACAGCAGCTCCGGCGTGATCTCGGCAGACGAGGACATCCGCTCCCCTCATTTTCTGTCCGGAAATATCCCACGGGGGTCCGGGGGTGTGAAACCCCCGGCGGCCTCCGTCCCGCGCCGGCGCCGGGGGAGGGCGCAAACCACCGCAAGACCTGCGACGTGCCCCCGGTTCAGGCGCCGAACTGCGCCTCCAGCCATTTCTCCAGCCAGTGGATGTTGTAGTCCCCCGCCTGGATGTCGGGCTCGGCCAGCAGCGCGTGGAACAGCGGCACCGTGGTCTCCACCCCGTCGACGATCAGCTCGCCCAAGGCGCGCTTCAGCCGCGCCAGCGCCTCCGGCCGGTCGCGGCCATGCACGATCAGCTTGCCGATCAGGCTGTCGTAATAGGGCGGGATGGCATAGCCGCCGTAAAGCGCCGAATCCATCCGCACGCCGAGGCCGCCGGGCGCGTGGAACACCTTCACGCGGCCGGGGCAGGGGGTGAAGTTCGGCAGCCGCTCGGCGTTGATCCGCACCTCGATGGCGTGGCCGTTGATCTCCAGATCCTCCTGCGCGAAGGAGATCGGCAGGCCGGCCGCGACCCGGATCTGCTCGCGCACCAGATCGACGCCGAAGATCGACTCGGTGACCGGATGCTCGACCTGGAGCCGGGTGTTCATCTCGATGAAGTAGAACCGGCCGTCCTCGTAGAGGAATTCGATGGTGCCGGCGCCGATATAGTTGATGCTTGCCACCGCATTGGCGCAGATCTCGCCGATCTCGGCGCGCATCCTGGGCGTGATGCAGGGACCCGGCGCCTCCTCGAACACCTTCTGGTGGCGGCGTTGCAGCGAACAGTCGCGCTCGCCCAGATGCACCGCGTTTCCCTTGCCGTCGCCGAAGACCTGCACCTCGATATGGCGCGGCTTCTGGAGGTATTTCTCGATATAGACCTCCTCGTTGCCGAAGGCGGCCTTGGCCTCGGAGCGGGCGGTGCGGAAGGCGATCTCCAGCTCGGCCGAGGATTTCGCCACCTTCATGCCGCGCCCGCCGCCGCCGGCGGTGGCCTTGATGATCACCGGATAGCCGATCTCCTCGGCCACCCGCAGCGCGGTCTCCAGATCCGGCACGCCGCCGTCGGAGCCCGGCACCACCGGGATGCCCAGCGCCTTCGCCGTCTCCTTGGCGGTGATCTTGTCGCCCATGATGCGGATATG
>JBDHSR010000211.1:0-6251 GCA_039808305.1 Gemmobacter sp.
GGCGGCACCTTGGCGACGAAGCGGCGGACGTAATCGGTGGCGGGGCGGGTGACCAGTTCCTCGGGCGTGCCGATCTGCACGATCCGGCCGTTTTCCATGATCGCCACGCGGTCGGCCAGCCGGATCGCCTCGTCGAGGTCGTGGGTCACGAAGATCGTGGTGCGGGTATGCTCGCGCTGAAGGCGCTGCACCTCGGTTTGCAGATCGGCCCGGATCAGCGGGTCCAGCGCCGAGAACGGCTCGTCGAGGAACCAGAATTCCGGGTCGGTGGTCAGCGAGCGGGCGATGCCGACGCGCTGCTGCTGGCCGCCGGAAAGCTCCGCCGGGAAGCGGTGCTCGCGCCCGGTGAGGCCCACCACCTCGGCCAGCGCGCGAGCGCGCGCCTCGGCGCGGTCGCGGTCCATGCCCTGCATCTCCAGCGGGAAGGCGATGTTGCCAAGGACGGTGCGGTTGGGCAGCAGGGCGAAGTGCTGGAACACCATCCCCATGCGCTTGCGCCGCAGCTCGGCCAGGGGCTTTTCCCCCAAGGTCAGGATGTCCTGACCGTCGAACAGGATGCGGCCCTCGGAAGGCTCGATCAGCCGGGTCAGGCAGCGCAGCAGGGTGGATTTGCCGGAGCCCGAGAGGCCCATGATGACGAAGACCTCGCCCCGGCCGATCTGGAAAGAGGCGTCGCGGACGGCGCCGACCAGATGGTCGCGGGCCATCGCCTCGGGGCTGCGATCCGCCTCGGGGCGGTTGCGGAACGTGGCGGCGTCGGTGCCGAAGACCTTCCAGACCCCTTCGACCGAGATGGCGGCGGGGCGCGCGGATGTGTCAGGCATGGGCCTCTCCCTGATGTCTGGCGGCACGGGCCGCGCCGGATTTCAGCAATGCGTCGGCGATCAGCGCGATGCAGGCGACGCAGAGGCCGGCGGTGATCCCGGGCCCCGGCTGGCCCTGCGACAGGGCGGTGAACACCTCCTGCCCGAGTTCCCGCGTGCCGACCAGCGCGGCGATGACCAGCATCGACAGCGCCATCATCACCGTCTGGTTGACGCCCAGCAGCAGCGTCGGCAGCGCGGCGGGCAGGCGGATATGGACGAAGGTCTGCCATTTGCCGCACCCGGACATGGCGGCGGCCTCGATCCGCTCCGGGGGCACATGGGCCATGCCGGCGATGCCGTAGCGGACGGCCGGGGCGACGGCGTAGCTCGCGATGGCGATCAGCGCCGAGAAATCGCCGTTGCGGAACAGCATGACGGCGGGCAGCAGGTAGACCAGCGTCGGCAGGGTCTGGAGCGTGTCCAGCGCCAGTTGCACCGGCTGGTGCCAGCGCGGGCGCGCGCTGACCCAGATGCCGAAGGGCATCCCCACCGCCAGCGCGCCCGCCACCGCCAGCAGGGTCAGGTAGACCGAGCCGGTGGCGGGCAGCCAGTAGCCGGTGACCACGACGAACATCGCCATGGCCGCGATCCCCGCCCCCACCCGCCAGCCGCCGAGCCGCCAGCCCGCCAACGCCAGCAGGACCGTGGCGATGGGCCAGGGCAGCGCCGCCAGCGCGTCGCGGAACGGGTTCATCACCTTCAGCAGGGCGAAGGTGCGGATCGCTTCCAGCGGATCGAAGAAATGCTGGTTGACGAAGCTGACGGCGGCGTTCCAGAACGGCGCCGAGGTCAGGCTCAGCCCCTTCGGCCAGACCGCCAGAGCGGGGACCAGCAGGCTGAGCGCGGTCGGCACCAGCAGGAGCGCCAGCAGGACCAGGCTGTCGCGGCGGCGCCAGAGTCCGCGGCGGCCGATGGACTGGTTGCGCGCGGCGGCCTGGGTCAGCCGGTCCAGCACCACGGCGAGGGCGACGATGCCCATCCCCGCCTCGAATCCCGCGCCGAAATCCAGCCGGCGCAGCGCGCGCAGCACGTCGTAGCCGAGGCCGCCCGCGCCGATCATCGAGGCGATGATGACCATGTTCAGCGTCATCATCACCACCTGGTTCAGCCCGATGGCGAGGCGCGGCAGCGCGACCGGCAGCTCCACCTGCCACAGCGTCTGGCGGCGGGTGCAGCCGGTCATGCGCGCGAGTTCCAGCGTCTCCGCCGGGACCGAGCGCAGCGCCAGCACGGTGGCATGGACCATCGGCGGCAGCGCATAGACCACCGTGGCGAAGAGCGCGGCGCTGGGGCCATAGCCGAAGAGCAGCAGCGTCGGCAGCAGGTAGGAGAAGATCGGCACCGTCTGCATGACGTTCATCACCGCCCGCACCGCCGGTTCCATCCCCGGCGAGCGGTGGGCGCGGATGCCGATGGCGAGGCCGAGGACCAGCGCCGCCAGCACGCAGATCAGCACCGAGGCCAGCGTGGTCATCGCCGAGGTCCAGAGCCCGAACAGCGCCAGATAGAACCCCGCGACCAGCGTCATCCCCGCCAGCCCCCGGCCCGAGATCCGCCAGGCCAGCAGCGCGGCGGCCAAGGTGATGCCGAGCCAGCTGAGCGGCGGCAGCAGTTGCACCTTGTTGAAGCCGGCGCCGCGTATCCAGCCCTCGGCCAGCACCACCTGCAACGCCTCGATCGGCCATTGCGCGGCGGCGGCCAGCGCGCGGGTCACGTCCGAAAAGGCGATGCCGCCGAGCGCCGCGTCGCGCGCCAGCCAGTTCATGCCCGCCGCGATCCAGTCCGACAGCGGCAGGCGCAACGCCTCCGGCACGAGGCGCCAGCCCGGCGGCATCAGCGGCGCGGCGAGAAGCAGCGCGAGAACGGCGGCCGCGGCCAGCAGGCCGGACCACGGGCGGAGCATCGGCGGGGTGGCGGCACCCCGCCGGCTGTCGGGGGAACTATCGGCCATGGCGGGCTTTCCGGTCCGGGAAAGGCCGCGCGGCGGCCCTTCCCCGATCCTGTTGCATCAATTGGCGGCGCAGGTCGCCCAGGCGCGCCACTTGGCCTCGTTCTCGGTCGCCCAGGCCATCGCCACATCCTCGACGCTCTGGCCGTCCACATCGACCTTGTAGACCAGGTTGCCGACCTCGTCGCCGTCCATGGTGAAGTTGCGCAGGATCTCGTAGGCGCAGGGCCAGATCTTCTCGCCTTCCGCCCAGGCCATCTTCTTGATCCAGCCCTGCGGCTTGCCGCAATCATAGGCCTTGTCGGGATTCAGGCCCCAGGCGGGATCGTTGTAGCAGGCGTCCTCATAGGGCGGGAATTCGACGAAGGAGCCCTCGAACACCGAGGGCGCCCAATGCGGGGTATAGACCCAGAGCATGATCGGCGCCTTGCGCTCGTAGGCCGATTGCAGTTCGGCGAACATGGCGGCGTCGGTCCCGGCATGGACCACCTCGAAGGGCAGATCCAGCGCCTCGATCCGCTCCTCGTCGAAGCCGCCCCAGCTGACCGGCGCGCCCAGATAGCGGCCCTTCGGCGCGGTTTCGGGGGCGGAGAACGCCTCGGCGCAAGCCTTCAGCGCCTGCCAGTCGGGCAGGCCGGGGCAAAGCTCCGCCATATAGGCCGGATACCACCAGTCCTCGCGCGCATGGGGGCCGAGTTCGCCCATGTCCAGCACCTTGCCGGTGCCGACCGAGGCGGTGAAGGCCTTGTCCTGCGTGGTCTGCCAGGTCTCGACCGCCAGCGTCAGGTCGCCGCTTTCGAAGCCCGGATAGCGGGCGCTGTCGTCGGCGATGACCTTTTCCACGTCATAGCCATAGGTCGACAGGATGATGTTCAGGATCTCGGTATTGACCAGCATCGAGGTCCAGTCGGCCTGCATCAGCTTGATGGTCTGGTCCGATTCCGGCTCGAAGGCCAGGGCCGGGCCGGACAGCGCGAGGCCGGCGGCCGCGGCGGCGAGGATGGGTTTCATGAGTGTTTCTCCCTGTTTATCGTTATGGACGCGCCGGGCTCAGCCCTTGGCGTACCAGCCGTTGTCGACATAAAGCGCGGTGCCGTTGACGAAGCTCGACTCATCGGAGGCCAGCCAGAGCGCGGCGGCGGCGACCTCCTCGGGTTCGCAGAGCCGGCCCTGGACGGCGTGCAGGTCGGCCTCGTTCCAGTTCTGGCCGAGACCGTCGAGTTCCTCGATCTCGCGCAGGCCATGGGCGGTCTTGACGAAGGCCGGGCAGACCGCGTTGGCGCGGATGCCCCGGTCGCGGTATTCGATGGCGATGGAGCGGGCCAGTTGCAGCACCGCGCCCTTCGACATGCAGTAGATGCTTTCCAGCGCGAAGCCCTTCTCGCCGCCGATGGAGGAGGTGATGACGATGGAGCCGCCGCCGTTTTCCAGCATCTGCCCGATCACCTCGCGGCAGACGATGAACGAGGAGCGCACGTTGATCGCCATCAGCCGGTCGTAATCCTCGTCGGTCGATTCATGCAGCGGCTTCACGATGATGGTGCCGGCATGGCTGAACAGCGTGTCCACCGGCCCCCATTTCGCATTCACCTCCGCCAGCGCGGCGCGCACCGCGTCCGAACGGGTCACGTCGGTCTCGATGAACATCACCTCGCGCCCCTGCGCGACCAGCTCCGCCTCGGCGGCGCGGCCCGCCCCGGCGGCGATGTCGAGGATGGCGACCCGCGCCCCGGCCTCGGCGAACATGCGCACGGCGGCAAGGCCCATGCCGTTCGCCCCCCCGGTGATGATCGCGGTGCGCCCGTCCAGCCGGCCCGCCAGCGGCGCCCCGGACAGGGCTTTCGAATCGATGTTCATTCCGACCCCATTGGCTTAATGGTATGCCCTTCATACCAATAGCCCGGAGCCGAGTCTGTCAAGACCTTCCTGAGCGGCCTGCCGATTCAGGCGGCGGAACGGGTGATCTGGCGGATGGCGCCCCAGAACCGGGCGTTCACCAGCTCCATCGCCCGGTCCGCCTCCTCGGGGCTTTCGGCCTCCAGCGCCTCCAGCAAGGCGCGGTAGGCGGCGAGGGCGGCGGCGACCGAGCCGTCCTCGGGCGCGGTCTCGAAGGGCAGGAACAGCTCGGCGATGGCGTCCTCGACCCCGCGCGACAGGAGCGGGTTCTGCGCGCTGTCGGCCACCGCCAGCAGGAACAGCGTCTCGGCCTGCTTGCGGCGGGGGGCGTCGCGGGCGTCCCGCATCAGCGCCAGCGCCTCGCGCATCTTCTTCAGATCGGCCGGGCCGCGGCGCAGGGCGGCGAAGCGCGCGGCGGCGCTCTGGTTCACCACCAGATATTCCACCACCCGCATCGAGGCCGCCGGCGCGCGCGCGATGCGCCGCCGCGCCATCTGGCCCAGCCGGTCGGCATCCGACACGAAGGCGCCGCCCTGCGCGCCCCGGCGCACGCTGATATACCGGCTGGTCTCCAGCACCCGCAGCGCCTCGCGCAGGGTGACGCGGCTGATGCCGAACTGGTCGGACAGCTGGCGTTCGGGGGGCAGGCGTTCCTCGGGCAGAAGCAGGCCGGAATGGATCTGCCGTTGCAGCAGATCCACGGCGAGGCCATGCGCGGCCTTCGGTTCAAGCGGGCGCAGACCCCACAGCACGGCCTAGACCGCCGTGAAGGTGTTGTCGACGAAGACCTCGGCCCCGTTGACGAAGCTGGAGGCGTCGGAGGCGAGGAACAGCGCCACCTCGGCCACCTCCTCGGGTTCGCAGATCCGGCCCTGCATCACGTTCACGTCGCTTTCCGAGGCGAAGACGCCATAGCTGCGCAATTGCGCGATCTCGTGTTCGCCATGCTGGGTGCGCACGAAGCTGGGGCAGATCAGGTTGCAGCGGATGCCCTGGTCGCGATACTCCACCGCCAGCGCCCGGGCGAGCTGGTGCATCGCCGCTTTGGAGGCGCAGTAGAGCGCCTCCAGATGCGTCGCCGCCCGCACCCCGGTGGTGGAGGTGAAGACCAGCGTGCCCTTGCCGCGCTCCAGCATCTGCGGCAGCACGAGGCGGCTCATCAGGAAAGCCGACTTGGCATTGTTGTCCATCAGCTCGTCCCATTCCTCCAGCGTGCAGTCGAGGAAGGGTTTCACCAGGATGATGCCGGCATGGTTGAACAGCACGTCGATCCGGCCCAGGCGCTCGCTCGCGGCATCGAAGGCCGTGCGCGCGCCTTCGACCAGCGAGACATCGGCGTGAACCCAGTCGACCTCATGCCCGGCCCGGGTCAGCTCCTCGGAGAGGTGCCGCGCCGCCGCGCCGTCGCGGTCGGCGATCATGATGCGCGCGCCTTCCCGCGCGAACAGCCGCACGCTGGCGGCCCCCGCGCCCTTGGCCCCGCCGGTGATGAGGACGTTCTTGCGTTCCAGCCGTTTCATGGATCTGAAACTAGACCATCG